>CAZFQW010000117.1:0-7387 GCA_964521225.1 uncultured Roseobacteraceae bacterium | reverse complement strand
TTCAGGTTTTCATAGGCTTGTGAGCGGAGGGTAAAGCTTCTGTATTTGTTGAAGTGTAGCTCATCGTCCCACTGTACTGCAATTCCTTCCAGTTCAAGGTGCCACTTTTCGGGGTAAATGGGCAACTTACCCGGCACTCCTCCCAGTACTTTATAAGTAGTCGCTGCCAACTCTAGTAAGTCGGCTTTTGCGAGGTCTTTATATTGTGTTCTGGGGAGCGGGTCGATAGCATATTTAAACTCTTCTAAAAGAATATCTTCAAGATTTTTAAGTACTAAAGACATTGGTTGAATTTAATTAATTAGAAAACTTTTAAAATAATATTTTATTGATAGTATTTAGTTGTAAGCACCAACATGACGCAGATAAGTGTTTAATTAAATTACGGATTAAGTAACTGTTCAATTTTAAATATAAATACGAATCAGGACTTATAGCCGTCTTTTTTGAGCCTAAAGAATGAATTTTAGTATCATTCTGAGCTTGCGAAGAATCTAACAATAGCCCTAGTATACATTTAGTTTTCTCCCTATGGTCGAGATGACAAAAAAACATGTTTTTGCTCAGTTTTTTTTGTTGAAATAGCCTTTTTAACTACCAATTTGTATTATAAGTTATCAAGTAATATTTACACTACCGTTTTATCAGATAAAATCCTGAAAATATTTTTCTTAATACCTCTCCCCTATCAATAACTAATTATTATGCTGTAAAATACTTTTCATTTTTTGCAATACAGGAATTAATAAAAACATATTAAAATCTTTATCTTCCATTTCCTTATCTAGTGCATTGTAACGGATTAGTTGGTCATGCGTTTTTAGCATGTCTTTAAGCAGCTCTTTTAACTTTCCGTTGTTCTCTGGGAAAGGGCCATTCTTGAATTTAAAACATAATTTTTCGGAACACCAACGCTTATGCTCAATGGGAGAAAAAACTTTAAAATAAGGTTCAACCATGCTGCGGTCAAGCTGACTGATATCGTGCCCCATTTTCTCTAAAAATGCTACTTTTATTTGTAGATGCCGTGCCACATATCGGTTAGAGTCTTGCTTTAAATCGGAAAGGCTATCCCAACGGGCATTGATACTGAATGTTTTTCTTAATTGCTCAATGGGCTTGTTTAAGGTGGCAGAAAGCTTACCGAGTATCACGTTCTCTAGTTCTTCCTCCGGATTTTTCGACTTAAATTCTAAGTTAAGAAAAGCTTCTTCCATTGTAGGGATTGTAGGCCGGAATAAGGCTCTTTCTTCGTTGGTCAATAGCCATTCAAATTCGTATTTTACCGAATAAAAATAATTAATTGCTTTTGAAATGCCATCTACTAAAGAAATTTCATCAATTAATTTTTCTTTTGTGCAAGTATCGGTTAATAATTTAATAAAATTAATATTAAACTCCTCTCTTAACAATGTAAACAATTCAACATCTAAACCTTCGCTTTGGATAGTATCGGGGTCGAGCAAATCCATTACTTTAGAGTTTTCGGGCAGGCAAACTACTAATGGTATTTTATTTAAATCGCCAATTTCTTTATATAATGTTTGCCTAAAGCTATTTGCCATTTGTGTTAAAATAGCATCTTTTTCTCCAAAGAAATAAACGCCACTTAATTTATTTAAATAATTTTTAAAACTTTCCGACTCAAACGAAGCACCATAAAAATGCTCGTTTTCAAGTTCCATAGGGGTTATATCTACATACTCGCTAATAAAAGGGAAACTGAATTTTAAATCTTCAAAATGTTTTTTTGCATTTTTTTCTATTAATAGAATTTTTAGATTTCGGATGCCAGGGCTGTGGCTTAAAATAATATTTTCCATAATAAATGCCCTTGCAGCATCGGTAAAGCCCACTATTACAATAGCATTATCTGAACTTTGTATGTTTTGTACTGCACCTTCCTCGTTTCTTATAGGCTCATAGCTCACATTTTTAATAGGAGAGAAATTATCAAAAATAATTTGTGCGGCAGCAATTGCAGGATTAAAAGGATCCATGTTGTAATTATCGGTACGGGTGTACTCATCCATGTAATCTTTCAGAAAATTATAATTATTAATATCGTAGGTAAGGATTTGTACTCTTAAATTTTGGCGAATTACCCCCGACTGATTCATGTAAGAAATAAGGTTAGCCGTGGCTAAGTTACTTTCATCATTTTCTTTAAAAATAAGGCAATTGCTAGCGCGCGTAATCCCTGCATTTAATAAATCGGTTTGCTCGCTTCTGCTTCCTACTATTACATAACCTCCTTTTTCCCGTATTTTATTAATGTTATTATTTTTAATATTAGGCTCAATGGCAACTACTTTTTGTCCTGCTTTTAAAAGCTCTGAGGCAATTCTGAAGCCTATTTTATCAATTCCGTATATAATAGTGTGTTCAGTATATTTATATCTTATTAATAAGAGCATCCACTGGTAATATAAATACTGATAAGCTGCCGATAATATCCCTAAACCTACTAAAATAGCAGCAAATAACGAAGCTAAAGCCCATTGCCAGTTTAAATAATATATTTTATGTGCTTTTGTTTTATTATTTTTCGAATCATTTATTTCTTTTTTAAAAATAGAATTTTTTATTTCAGTTTTAAAGGTATCACTTTCTACTTCTATATAAAACGAGGGTTCGTGTTGGTCAATTAAAAACATAGATAGTATGGAGTATCCTTTGCCCAAAACGTCGGAAGGGTTTCCCTTTGCTGCCGAGGCCTTCTCTGCACCTAAATAACCGAATACTAAGGTCCCGATAAGCAGAAGCACTATAAACAGAGGGAAAATAAACGAGGGGGTTTTAAATCCTTTTTTTTGCATCATTTACTTTATGAATTTTATGATAAATGACAATTCTTACATTATGTCCACGGCTAGCAAAACCCAAAATGAGAACTATTGCACAATAACAGCTCGTTAAAGTACAAATTATTTATGATTTAAGGACGAGTCCTAATTTTTTTTAAGAAACGGTTCATCGTTGCGACAGCATTTCGTTTTCGGATAGTTACCTAACATCAAATATAAATTAATTTTGTCCGAGCACTTATTCTACAAAGAGGAGGGAGCTTTTCAACTTTTCAGCAGGTTTCTATAGGTAGATTTACCTTGTTTAATAAGTAGCTAATTTGGAAAAAAACGAAAGTTTAAAATAATTACGAATGTGTTGGGTAACTAATAGAACAAATAATTTTAAATTATGAATTACGAAATAATAAATTTCTGATTATCAACATCTTATTATGAAGATAAATTATATTTGATTATATCAAAGCACTTACCAAACAATTCTTCTTTTGATTGCCATGAAAATGCTATTAAAACGCTTGTGGTTATTCCTAAAATTGGAGAGAAAGAAATAGCATAAAATATCTAGGGATTACATTGATACTAATTAATGTAGTGGAATAATCGTTCGTATCAATTTTTTCAAAGCTATTTTCATTTAATAAGTTTTTAGCAATGAAAGAAATCTCAATTTTTTGCTCTTTCGTGAGGTAAGTTAGTTTAGTATCCCAAAAAGATAAATTCTGATAGCTATTATCTGTATTAGGCATAAAATAATCGAGAGTGGTTGAAATTTCAATACTCCTTTTCACATTCAATATAGCCGAAAAGGAGTTGAACAAAGCAATGTTTTTGAATTGTTCTCCGGCATCAGTAACTGAGGTACTTTGTACTCGGCTAATTGTATTTTTAAAGTTTATCGGTATCCCAAATGCAGTTTGTGCAGCAAATTTTACATTAAATAGATAGTTATTATTTCCCCTTATTTCTTCGCTATTCACAAAATTAAAATATTTTGAATATGAAAAGCTCGAATTAAATGACAAGTTACTGCTAAATATATCTATAAATTTTTCCGTATTTAACGAAGTAGTAAGTTCATCTGAATTTCTATTTAAAAAAGAATAATTAAAAATAGTAAAATCTTTGTCCACAAATATTTGATTGAAGAAATCACCTCTTTTTCTCTTATAATTCACAGAAGAAGTAAATTCAAATTGTGTATACAAATCGAATTTTTGAAAAACTAAGCGATAATCATCATTCTTTTGTAATTGAAAATTAGGTGTGTTTGAAGTAAACGATCTATTGTTTGTAAGCACCGAATTGATAAAAAAATGATTTTCCGCCTGCGATTTTTGAAAATAACTAGCAGAAGCAAGAAGTTTAGTGTTTTCATTGAGAGCTATTTGCACAGAAATAAATGGTTCAATAATAAAAACCCCTTGACTAGTGGGGCTTAGAACATTAAATAAGTTATTAATAATTCTTTGATATAAATAACTTATTTTATATGAGGTTGTTAGCGTGAATTTACCCGAATTAAATTGGCGTATATGTGTGTGATAAATTTGCTGATTTATATATTTTGAATCATTTTTATAAAGCGTAGAATCGCTATTAAAATCATCGCTAAAAGTAAGTAGAGTTACAAGCGAATTATCTGTGTAATTACCACCAAAATGCACTTGATACTTTGACTTTCGATTTACTCCTAACATTGCACCATTTACCTCAAAATACTCTTTTTGGGTATTGTTTGTTTGTAGTGTTGTGTTATACTGCGAAGGTTCTATTATAGAGGGAAAAAGCTTATAAGTTTGATTTAATTTATTAACAGAATGAATCATTTTCCCTTGAAATACTTTGTTATCGGCAATGCGTTTGGTAAACAGAAGTTTTTGATTTAAGTAGGTATCTTCATTAAATAAAAAAGTACTAAATGTACTTATAAGATTAGCAATTAAAATTGAATTATAGTTAGTTTTTTGGAGTCGCAATTTTACGTTATAATCTAGTAATGAGGTAGCAGAAGTATTAATTTTAGTGTTCAAATCTCCTCTGTACAATTTTGGGATTTGTTCCCCGGCTAATTTGTTAGACCAACGTATTGACTGTTTTTCTAACAAAATATCATTTTGTACGAATTGCTCAGTTCTAATTTTATCGGTTAAACCGTGAAAAGCGGTTCTTATTTTAATCTTTTCTCCAATTTTAAAAATACCGTTGGCACTCGAAACTATCTGATTATTTAAGTTACTTCTTTCTTCATTCAATGGATTTGAAATAATTGAATTTTGTATGATATTTTTAGTTAAAAAAGATTTTTCTCTTAGCTTTTCTAAAGAAATACTACCAGATAAATAATCGAGAGGAGCGTTATCAACTCCAATATTATTGCCAATTACAGAAATAAAAGACTTGTAGTGTTTTCCAACGCCCAATAGAGTTCCTCCTAGCCCATATTGTGCTTTATTATCACTGTTAATGCCAAGACCCGCATCAACATTTCCCGAAAAATCTACTTTACCTTTTTTTAATTTTAAGTTTAAAGCTACTTTATCACTATTTTCTATACCTTTCAGCAAAGGGTTTTCCGAGAATTTTTCAATTGCTTCAATTTGTTCAATAATATCTATATTAATACCTCGAGTACCCATCGTATAATTCCCTTCAAACAAGTTGTCGCCATCGAGCATTACTGTTTCAATTGCTTTCCCTTTGTACTTAATGGCTCCGGTTTGGTTATCTACTGTTATGCCTGGGAGTTTTTTTAGTACATCTTCTACTTTTCTCGTGTTTGTATCTTTGTATTTTTCAACATCGAAAACAACAGTATCTTTTTTCACATAAAAAGGATACTGTTCTGCTTTAATTATAACTTCCTTTAATTCTTTTTCTGCAAGAGGTGTCAGTACAAAGTTTCTTGTATAGGTCGAATCTATATTTAAATTATATACTGTGTCATAGCCAACCCGGAAACCGCTTGCTCTAATTTCTATAATAAGGTTTTTTTTAAAAAAATTGGTATTTAGTTGATATTGCCCATTTCTGACCATAGTAAAGTCTAAAATCACGTTAGTACTATCCTTACTTTTAAAAGAAATACTCCCTAAAGGTATAGAATTACCCAAATCATCGTACACGCTCCCTTTAAATTTTTGGGCTAAACTGCTATTACAAAATAATAATACAATTAAGGAAAAAGTAATTTTTTTCAAGATTTATCTAGCTATTTTTTTAATTCCTAAATCTTCAATTCTCCCTGTGATTTCAATTTCTCCACCGCCAAGTTTAGCATTCATCATTTTTGCTATCTTTTTTAATTTAATTTCGGTACGGTTTACCATTTCTTCCCATGAAATAACTTCTTCTGCATTCTCATAAGGGTTTTTAATCTCAAAATTATTTGGATTTAAAACAATTTTTAAAGGTTCAATTACCAACATATTATCTAAGCTTTTAACTGCCAAAATTATTCCAGGAAGCCCATCGAATTTCCATGGTCCTCCATAAGGATGCAACTCTTGGCTAAAATAAGCCTCATAATCCCTTCCTCTAAAAGTAGTGGTTGCTCGTACACATTTCTGATTTAGAATAGTAGAATCTTTCTTATTATCAATTTCCCAGACAAATAAATCGAGTGATTCCATCACTAAAACATCTTTATTAATTATTTTTTCGTTAATAGTAATCGTATTTTTTTTATAATCTTTATAAAATTTATCTTTTGTATCAGAGGCATAGGTGTTGTCATCAAGCTTAACCATAGTATTACCATTTACATATACTGTCTCATCTGTATAATACATTAAGTGGCTTTTCTCTGTATTAGGACTGAAATACAATGATTTATCCCCTTTAACGGCTAAAATATAGTTGCCCTCAGTACTCGAAACTGTGTTACTTTTATTCACTTTTACAAGATAAGTTACCGATATATCCTGTGCTAAAATTGCTTTAAACGAAAAAAATAAAAAAATAAAAAGTTTGACTGTTTTTGCTCTCATAAATAATATTTTATTAAAAACGAAAAATACAGTTGAACAAAAGAATATTTCAACTGTATCTAATAGATACTAAGTTCTTTTATTAGAAAATTGCCATTAAAGCATCCATTAATCTGTCCTGACAAATTTCAGAGGCTCTCTCTGCACTAGTGAAAATATTACCCCCCTTAGCGGTGAACGTAATTCCATTCACTTCAATAGAACAGGTAATTCTTACGAACTCTTCCCTTTTTTCAGGAGAATTTAATACTTCCATTTTGGTTAAATCATTTTTTAAAATCGGTGCTTTTGTAATTGAAAAATCATTACTTTTATGAGATATTTTTTCCATAATTTTCTCTTCAGCAAAAGAGAACGAGGCTATAAAAAGCACCGTAGTCAACAATAATGTCTTTTTCATAATTTTAAATGTTTAGATTGATAAATTTTTATTTGTATCAAATCTAAACGGAGTGAGTCCAGCTACACTGGACTGAGTTGTTTTTATTGTGAATATGTGTGAATAATTCAAGGAGAGAGATTATCTTTGTCGGCTGTCGGCTGTCGGCTGTCGGCTGTCGGCTGTCGGCTGTCTAAAATAGCCAAATATAA
>CAZFQW010000116.1:0-8442 GCA_964521225.1 uncultured Roseobacteraceae bacterium | reverse complement strand
TCTTTTTAAAGGCACAAAGCCAAAGAAAAACGCCGACCAAAAAGACCCTAAAGCTCCCGCTAAAAACGGAGAAACCCCCAAAATAGAGGAAGAAAAGCAATAAACCTTTGGGGGTTATTTTGCCCTGCTTTTTTGTTTGTTCTATTTTTTTTTAAAAATCGCATTCTTTTCAGTCAAAATATTATTTATTTTTTGCGTAAATATTTAAGTTAGCTATCACTTCTGTAACCAAAATTTTACTATTTGCATAGATTTTTACCCCTACCTACCTCTCAATATGAAACAAAATTTTAAGCATTTGGTAATGTTATGTGCTTTATTACCTATGTGGTGCAGTGCGCAAAGCCTGCAAGTAGTGGAGGCCAATACCAATGTGAGCGGTATAGTAGGGAAAGATTTACGTGCTTCAGTAAAAATTAAAAATGTTTCTGACAGAGAAATCTCATTGCAGATTATTCAACAGCCGATAGAACTTAAAAATGACCAAGCTGCCTACTTTAAACTCGATAATAAAATAACTCGCGGCAAAAGGGCAGTATCGGCAAACATCAAAAAACTACAACCTGGGGAAATCTTACAATCGTTTACCGCCTTTCTTTCTTCAGATTTTCAAACAGGAAGAAGCCAAATAAATTATCTTTTTTACGATGCCGATTTACCCGAAGATTCGTTAAGCATCACACTCAGTTTTTTGATTAACCCTCATGCGAGTGGCGATAATTTATATGCAAATGACTACATAGTGATTTCGAACCTATATCCTAACCCCGCAACCGAATTTGTGGCTTTCGATTATAAGCTGTCTTCAACAGCACCAGAGGCTAAAATTACTATCCGTAATGTTTTAGGGAGCGAAGTGAAATCTCACGAACTATCAATATGGGATACTAAAACGCGCTTTCCCATTGGCGATTTGAAACCCGGCGTGTATTTTTATACCCTTTCGATGGACGAACAAAATTTAGTTACTCGGAAATTTATGGTGAAACGCTGATTTCTTATCGAGTAAAACAACCAATTCCCCTTTTCCAGAATTATTCTATTACTTATAATTCCTCATTTTTAATCATTTATAAGAAACGATTATTTGAGTATCTATTTAAACTCTACTAGTTTTGCAGACTTATGGTAAGAAGAATAATAATTTTCACAGTATTAGTTGGGCTTACTTCGTGTAGCCGTTTTGTGTCTATTCAGAGAAATCCTGATGCAGATGTAAGGTACAACGCCGCCATGGATTACTACGACGAAAGCGATTTTTACAGAGCAGGGCTTTTATTCGAAGAACTTATCCCAACGTTAATTGGTAGTGCTAAAGCCGAAAAAGTGCAATTTTACTATGCATATTGCCAATTTAACCAACAGCAGTATCAACTCAGTGCGCATTATTTTAAATCGTTTTACGATACCTACCGACGCAGCGATAGGGCAGAAGAAGCCATTTATATGCATGCGTACTCAATGTATTTAGGGACCCCCCAGTATAATTTAGATCAATCGGGAACTGACAAGGCAATTAGCGCCCTGCAAGATGTAATTAACCTCTACCCAAGTGGGGAATTTGCTGAAAAGGCTTTTACGTATATCCAGAAGCTGAGAGCTCGTTTAGAACAAAAATCTTTTGACTTAGCCAAACAGTATTTAACACTTGGTAGATATAAAGCGGCTGTAGTTGCGTTAGATAATTTTAGGAAGGATTTTCCTGATTCTCAGATGAGAGAAGAGGCCGGCTACAAAAGATTAGAAGCCCAGTACGAATTGGCAAAAATTAGCATTCAGTCTTTAAAACAAGAAAGATATCAGCAGTTGGTTGATGACTATCTTATATTTGTAGAACGCTACGACAAGTCGGAGTACATAAAAAAGGCAGAAGCTTTGTATGTAGCAGCGCAAGGCGAACTAGAAAAAATGTAAAGCCTTTTAGGAATAAGTACTCAGACAAAATTAAATTAGGACAAGTCCTTAATAATAATTGAATTTTAATTAACTCATTAAATATGAATCAAGTAAGCGCATCATTAGTAACAAGAGATTTACCAGATTTAACGCAAGGAACAGAGAATGTTTATGCCTCTGTGGTGGTAATCTCAAAAAGAGCTCGTCAGTTAGCTTCAAAAATAAAAGAAGAGCTTAGTACAAAATTGAGCAACTTTGAGTCAACTGTTGATAACCTTGAAGAGGTTTTTGAAAACAGAGAGCAAATTGATATTTCAAAGCACTATGAGAAAATGCCAAAGCCCACTATTTTGGCTACCGAAGAGTTTTTAAATGATGAAATTCATTTCTTAGCTCTTAGCGAAAATGACCCTCCAGTTTAGTTAGTAAATGCTTCATAATGTTAAGAGGAAAAAAAATCCTACTTGGCGTAACAGGAAGTATTGCTGCCTATAAAGCTGCTTTTCTGGTAAGATTACTAGTAAAAGAAGGCGCAGAAGTGCAGGTATTAGCTACTAAGTCAGCCTTAGCGTTTATACCTGCACTTACTCTTTCTACGCTATCGAATAAGCCTGTTTATTCTGAGTTTATAAAAAATGGAAATGGAGAGTGGGCCAACCACGTAGAACTTGGGCTATGGGCCGACTTAATGATAGTAGCCCCCTTGAGTGCCAAATCGCTTTCGGCAATGGCACATGGTTATTCAGATAATTTACTTGTTGCTACCTACCTTTCGGCACGCTGCCCTGTAATAGTTGCTCCTGCCATGGATTTAGACATGTATCAGCACCCATCGACCTTAAAGAACTTACAAAGCTTGGTTAATTACGGGAATTTAGTAATTGAGGCGAACGAAGGAGAATTAGCAAGTGGTTTGCACGGCAAAGGCAGAATGGCAGAGCCAGAAGAAATTATTCAAGAAATTAAGTGGGCATTTCAAAAGGAAATGCCTCATCTGTTAAAGGGGAAAAAAGTAGTATTAACGGCAGGCCCTACACAAGAATACATTGACCCCGTCCGCTACATCAGTAACGGTTCTAGTGGTAAAATGGGTTATGCGATAGCAGAGCAGCTTGCTACCCTAGGGTGTATCGTAAAACTCGTAAGTGGCCCCGTGAATGTAACGCTTCAGCATGCAAATGTTGAGGTTATCAAAGTGAACTCGGCGCAAGAAATGCTTAATGCGACGGAGCATCATTATCTTACCTGCGATATAGGGGTTTTTACGGCTGCCGTATCAGATTATAGACCTTTAAACCCTTCTGATAAAAAAATCAAAAAGAATACAGACACAATAGAAATCCAGCTTACTAAAAATGCAGATATCGCATTTGAGATGGGCAAGCAAAAAAAGCAAAACCAAATAAATGTAGGCTTTGCCCTAGAAACGCACGACGAAGTATTAAATGCGCAAAACAAAATGAAGAAAAAGAATTTTGATATGATAGTTTTAAACTCTCTACAAGATTCTGGTGCAGGCTTTGGACACGATACCAATAAGGTAACTATATTCACTTCTTCAGAAAAATATTTTTATGATCTGAAACCAAAAAAACAAGTTGCCTTAGATATTATAGAACATATAACTGCAATTGTAAAACAACAATTAGGATGACTAAACCTTTCACTCAGCTAACAACTATTTTAATTGCGTTACTTCTTTTTACGGGTGTTAATGCGCAAGAACTCGACTGTAATGTGATTATAAACGCTGATAGGGTACAGACACAAGAGCGTCAAATTTTTGAAAGCATGCAGGGAGCCATTGCCTCTTTTCTGAATAACACCCGCTGGACTGATGACGAGTATAGCGAGGAAGAAAGAATAAAATGCAACCTTCTTATCAATCTAAAGGCGGAGTCAACCATTAATCAGTTTGCAGCAGATGCTCAAATACAATCGGTGCGCCCTGTTTACGGAACCGAATACGAAACGCCTATTTTTAATTTCAATGATAGCAAATGGGTTTTTCAGTATAATGCATCGGATCCTCTTATTTTTCAAGAAAATACTTTTACTACTCCTTTAACTTCGTTGTTGGCGTATTATGCTTATATAATTATCGCACTCGATTACGATTCTTTTGCCTTAAAAGGAGGGAGTCCTTATGTTGAACGAGCGTTGAATATCTTGAACAATACGCAAGATAAAGGAGGACCAGGCTGGAACGCCTTTGGCGATACCCGTGATCGGTACTGGATTATCGAAAACCTAAACGACCCACAATTTGAGCCTTACAGAAGTGCGATGTATCAGTACCATATCAAAGGAATGGATACATTTAACAATTCCCCCGATAAAGCAAGAACACTCATGCTAGGCCTTTTAGAAAACCTAAAAAAGGTGAACCAGGTGAAGCCGCTTTCTGTACTAATCAATAATTTTTTTGATGCTAAAGGGGAAGAATTGAAAAATATTTTCTCTAAAGGAGAGCTTGAAACGCGCACCAAAGCGGTTGATATTATGGTAGAGTTAGATCCCATCCATAGTAGTGATTATAGGAAACTGCTGAAATAGCAATCAGAAAACTTTTTTGTATCATCATGTTAAACAGAACAATAGAATTGATTGATTGACGTATCTATAATATTGCTTAGGTTAAGTGTTATCCGACAGACTGTTACACTTTCCGCTAAGTTGTTGGTTTAGGTTCGTTTTCTCTTTTGAGGAGTGTTTTGGTTAATGTATGAAAGATTTTAAGCCTATTGGTTTTTTATTAGTGTTACTGGTAATTGCGCAGATAAGTGTCGCTCAATTGCGCAATCCGTTACTGGCAACAGTACATAATTTTCATATTCAATATACAGAGTTAGAGGCGGTTGCCTCTTTGGGTATTCCTATAAATCATTCGGAAGTTCGCCAAATGGAAGGCAAAAAAACCTTTATGCAATGTAGTTTCATGGAGCACTCTAAGGGCCTACCCCCAAGCCCCTATGAAATTATTGATACCTATAAATCAATCGTTAGAAGATACGGAGGTAAGCTCTTATATGAAGATACTACCTTTGCTTCATACTCTTTAACCAAAGGCACTAAGGAGTATTGGCTAGTAGTAGAAACCTACCAACAAGGGAAAGCTTATACCTTGGCACTGCTCGAAACCGAGGTAATTCATATCGATGTGAGTATTAGGCAATTTTTATCTACACTCAACACAGAAGGGCATGTACCAATCTACATTAATTTTGAATCTGGAGATGCTACCTTACCTCAAGGAACAGCCATTGTTTTGAAGAGCATTGCTCGTCTTTTAAATCAAAATCAACATATTCGACTGAATATTGAAGGGCATACAGATAATATAGGAAGTGCAGGAAGTAACAAAACACTTTCTGAACGGAGAGCGATAGCAGTCATGAATGAGCTGATTTTGTTGGGGATAAGCCAAGATAGATTAGAAGCGGTAGGAATGGGACAAGATAAGCCAGTATATGATAATAATACTATTGAAGGGCGACAGAAAAACCGACGGGTAGAATTAGTAAAAGTACAGTAAGGGCTTAGCTAACTATAACGTATTTAATGCGGCTTTTAACTCTTTGTAAGCTTGCTTGCATTCCTTTTCAATTAATTCAATGTGCTCAACGATAATGTTTATACTACCACCTTCTTTAGCTTCATTTTCCAATATCAAACATAGCTGATACGCATTTTGCATATCCATTACTTTTAAAGAAGATTTAAGCGCATGGGCAGCATTACTCACTTCTTCAAGCTGTTGATTGTTTGCTGCAATATGAAGTTTATTTATTTCTTTTGGAGTGTTTTCAATAAAAACATCTACCGTTTCAGTAATAAAAGTAACATCGTTGTAAGAGATTTTTGCCAAATATTTTAAACTCGAAATAGGCATAGAAATTAGGGTTAATAGACAAGCTAGTTTTAGATTAGATTATTATCTTCCTCTCCTTTCATCTCGTGTAGGTACCGGTATATCGTAGATTTACCAATATCGAGTTTAGAGGCCACTAACATTACATTATCGTCATATTTTTTAAGGAAAGTTCTTACAATATCGAAGGTGTATTCTCTTAAAGTCTTCTCTGTATTGAACAGATTTGCCTCTTCGCCCAAGGAATTAAAGCGGATATCTTCGGCAGTAATTTTGTAATCGGTACACATAACGGCGGCAAGCTCCACAATGGCTTTTAATTCGCGAATATTTCCTGGGAAAGAATATGTCATTAGCTTTTCGATAGCTTCTTGCGAAATGGCAACTTGTGGCATCCCATTTTCCTTGCAAAAACTTTCTATAAAGTATTTACTAATTAAAATGATATCAGAACTCCGCTCTCTTAGAGGGGGCAAATGAATAGGCATTCCCATAAGTCTATAATAAAGATCTTCTCTGAAACTACCTTCTTTCACTAGCTTAGCTAAATCGCGATGAGTAGCGGTAATAACCCTAACATCTAGCTTTACCTTACTGTTTCCGCCTATGCGTTCTATCTCTCGTTCTTGCAGAACCCTTAAAAGCTTTGCTTGTAGGTTCATATCCATTTCCCCAATTTCATCGAGGAAAATTGTTCCTTTGTTTGCTTCTTCAAACTTACCTATTCGGCGGGTAACAGCACCTGTAAATGCGCCTTTTTCATGCCCAAAAAGTTCGCTTTCTAGCAAAGTATCGGGGATTGCAGCAATGTTTACTGCCACAAACGGGTACTTGTTTCGAGGCGAATTAAAATGCGTGGCTTTGGCTACTACTTCTTTTCCTGTTCCTGTTTCGCCTGTAATGGAAAGTGTAATATTTGTTTTAACAGCCTTCTCTAACATTTTAAATACTTTAGTGATGGCGCTGCTCGTCCCGATAATCGTTTTACTAAAATTGTATTTACTAGAAAGCTCTTCTCTTAAAGACTCCACTTCTCTGGAAAGCATCACATTCTTTTTAGCATTGCTAATGCTATTAAGCAGCCGCTCTCTAATGTCTTCATCTTTAGTGATGTAATCGTAGGCACCTTCTCTAAGCAGGTTTACGGCGGTTTTCACATCTTCTTGCCCAGAAATCACAATAACAGGAACTTCAGGGTAGGTAAACCTGATTCTTTTGAGCAACTCGCCACCCGATAGGTCGGGCAATCGGTAATCGAGCGTAATAAGTGAGGGGTTTAACATTAGGTTATCTAGCATTTCGATACCAGATTTAAACATTTTAAGCTCATGCTCTGGGTCGAGCGTTAGAATATAGTGAAGCATTTTAGCAAATACAAGGTCATCTTCAACAGCATAAATCAAAAAACGTGACTGACTACTCATTTTTTACCTTCTTTTTTCCTCTTTGTTTAACTCTTTTTTAACGCATAGCGCTTTACTTACCTTTTAAAGATTGCAATTAATTGTTGAATCTCATTATAATCTTTTGATAAACTATAAATTTAATTATCATTTTTATATAACTATGTAATTCTTTCGACAAAGTGGAAATAATAAAATTGAGAAAAATTAGTCTGGTTTTCAGATAACCCTGTCGAGGTACTTACAGTTTATCTTTGCATAAATTTCCTTAAATAATCGTATGGCACATAAGAAACTACCCTTATTTCCTTTAGGAATTATCGTATATCCTTTCGAGAGTCTTCACTTACATGTTTTTGAGCCACGTTACAGGCAACTAACCAAAGAGTGCGAAGAACAAGGAATTACCTTTGGAATCCCTCCTTTTATAGACGACAAACTACAAAAATTTGGTACTGAACTTAAACTAGTTGAGGTAGTAAACCGCTACGAAAATGGAAGAATGGATATAAAATGCAGAGGGTTAAGGGTTTTTCAAATTCATGATTTCATAAACCCGATGGAAGAAAAACTTTATGCAGGAGGTAAAGTTGAGTTCCAAGATTTAAAAGACGATGCAAGCGTATCAGACAAAATTTTGTTTTTAGAAAAGGTGAATCAAATGTTTAGCCTAATGGAAATAGAACATCAGTACACAGCAGAGAATCATTTTTTAGCCTATAAACTAGCCCATCAAGTAGGATTGAGTAGTAGCCAAGAATACCAGCTATTAAGCATTAGCACCGAAAAAAAACGCATAGAGTTTTTGATTGATCACCTTACAAGGGCAATCCCAATGCTTACAGAAGTAGAGAAAACAAAAAAGAGAATCAATATGAATGGGCATTTTAAATATTTTAATCCTCTTAATTTTTGATTTGTAGAATTTTTCTACATTACCCAGTAACCAATGTTTTGCAGATGGGCGAGGAAGTGGACTCGTTTGTTTCATTCCGCCAATTCTGCCAACTAGCACGAGAATCCCTACAATTAGTCCCATAATTAAAATTTAAACAGTAAAAAGCTTTTGGCGGCTTGCGCTATTCGCTGCGTGTTACAAACCACCGAAAAATAATCTTTCCCGTTTTCATAATTTTGAGAAAGCCATTATTAAAAGCGACAGAAAAATGTTCTTGAACATAGTGGGTTGTTTTTCATGATTGATTGTAAACCCCTTTTGAGTTTAGAGCATGTTTAAGTTTTTGTAAGCATTTGAAAATAAGAAATTTAAAG
>CAZFQW010000115.1:0-8460 GCA_964521225.1 uncultured Roseobacteraceae bacterium | reverse complement strand
AATAGATTTACCCGTATGTTCAATAATTCCTGCAATAACTTGCTCTGCAATTTCTAAATCATCGGGTAGGTTACTTTCAACAAGTGTAATCGCTCTGCCGAGCTTAAATCTATCACCTTCTAAGATTCCTTTAATATATTCTTCGGCAGATAATCTTTTTCTTTTATACATCAAATTATTTTTTGGCTTGAAAGTAGTAAATTCAGAAAATTAAATCTAGTATCTCGAATAAATACATAAAACTATAATTATGAGCTTTCTGCGAAAAATTTTTAATATTACCACCATTGGGGGGACTGTGTTTGTTTTTCTATTTATGTGGGGCTTTAGTTCGTTAGGAATACAGTTTGAATTCTTGAATGTTTTAGAAGAAGTATTTGACGACTTCGACTTGACGCACATCTACTACTCCAAAATAAGAGACCCTCAGACAGTGCCCTATGAAAACAAAGTGGTAATCGTAAATATTGGTAAGCTGAAAAGACGAGACATTGCCCAACAAATCAATATACTGAATAAATACAAAGCAAAAGTGATAGGGATAGATGCTAGGTTTTACGCCCTTCCCGAAGATAACGAGTACTATGACCCCGTTGGAGATTTTCTTTTACAACAAGCCTTTAAAAACACAGAAAATATTGTAATAGGGTCTGAATTAGTTAATCCTGACCCGAAAAAGCAAGTATGGGATTCTTTGAAACTTCCCCAAGAAAGTTTCTTGCCGCATGTAACTACTGGCTTTGTTAATATTGGGAATAAGGAAGGCTCTGACTTCCCATTTTGGGGAAATATACCGCCTAAAGAAAAAGTGAAAAGTGGTGAAAAAATCCATTGTTTTGCCGCTGAGGTAATGCGTTTATACAATCCTAGTATTGCGGAAGAGTTTTTGAACAGAAGTAATGAGGAAGAAATTATTTATTTTAAAGGAAACCTTGATAAATACACAAAACTTGAAGCAAGTCAAGTTTTAGAAGAAGATTTTTCCCCCGAACTTATAGAGGGCAAAATTGTGTTAATGGGCTACATGGGTACTGGGTATAACGATTATTTTTTCGATGAAGATAAGTTTTATACCCCACTCAATAGTAACTTACTAGGTAGAAGTATCCCTGATATGTTTGGTGTAGTAGTTCATGCTAATATATTGTCTATGATGTTTGATAAAACGTACATCAATAAAATGCCTGAGATGGCAAGCATTATCGTCGCTATTTTAATATGTTACTTTAATATGGCGATTTTTGCACAGATTATCTATAATCCAAAATTGAGTGTGTGGTATAATGGTATTTCTAAGTTAATTCAACTTATTGAAGCGATTGTCGTATATACCGTAAACTTACTTATTTTTGATTCGTTTAATTACCAAGCAGACTTAACGCTAACAATATTCGTTGTAATCTTATCAGGAGACTTATGCGAAATCTATATTGATGTTCTACTGAATATATTTAAAAGAATCTTATTAAAACTTAATATATAAATAAGAGACATTCTATTGAAACTTAATATTAAAGCTTATAAAAAATGAAATTTCTGAACATTAAATCTACACTGTTACTAGTTGTTACGGTACTTTTCAGTTCGGCTCTTTTAGCGCAAGACTATTCTTTTATGGTTTTGGGAGAAAAAGGAGATAACAAGGTGGACGGTAACGACCTAAAAGTAGGTGCACAGTTAAAAAGCGCACAATCTATTACAGTAGGTAGTGGTGCTTATTTGGGTCTTGCTCATAGCAGTGGCAAAACGCTAGAGATTAAAAAAGCTGGTGACTATACAGTAAAAGCTTTAGAAGCACAGCTTGCCAAGTTAAACGATAATACTACAGGGCAAATTGCAATGTTTATTATCGATGAGTTAACTTCAGACGATAATAAAAGTAACCGTTTTAGCTCTTCTGTTGTAAAAACGGGTTCGGTTCAAAGAGCAACAAGTGGCTCTAGTCCTTTACAGGTTATGTTACCTGCTCAATCTGAATTTTTACCAGGTAAAGTAACTATCAAGTGGTATGTTGACGGAGATATTGACGCTCCTCAGAAATATACTTTCATTGCTAGAAACTTGAAAAGCGAAGAGGTAATTAAAAAAGAAGTTACAGGAGAGTCTGTTGAGTTAGACCTTTCAGAATTAAATGCCTTTGATTCTAAATTATTAAAATATCAAATAATATCAGAAGATTTAAAATCTGAAGAATACGGTTTAAAACTTCCGAGGTCTTCAAAAGAGGTTGAGTCAGTAGAAGCTGAATTAGCAAAATTACCAGAAGGTGACTCTTCAATCAATCATTTCTTAAGAGCTGAGTTTTTTGCTAAGAAAGGTATGCTAGCCAATGCGATTAACTCTTACGAGGCTGCTGGAGATGCTTTCTCTGAATCTTACGAAGAATTCCTAACTGCATTTCAGCTAACAAAAGAGGCAAAAGAAGCAGCTAAAAAGAAAAAGGCTGATAATAGTGCAGGAGAATAGTTAATTATTGCGCTAATAATAAAAAGGTCAAGCTTAATTAAGCTTGACCTTTTTATTTATATCATAAAACGAATCGCTCTCAAAACTTTAGATATTGCTTATCTATTTTTTACCTAATTTTGCTCCTTATAAAATATTTGAGGGAATTCCTTTCTGAACAAAACTTGGCAAAGCAGTATGAACACCACTAATTACGAAGTAGCAAGAAAATTAGGTTTACGTGATGAAGAGTTTGATAAAATCGAGGAGATATTAGGGAGAAATCCCAATTTCACAGAATTGAGTATTTTTTCAGTGATGTGGTCTGAACACTGCTCATACAAAAATTCTATTGTTTGGTTAAAAAAATTACCCAAGGATTCTCCAAGAATGCTTGCCAAAGCAGGTGAAGAAAATGCCGGATTAGTAGATATTGGCGATGGCTTAGCATGCAGCTTTAAAATAGAATCGCACAACCACCCTTCGGCTATTGAGCCGTACCAAGGGGCGGCTACAGGTGTTGGAGGTATCAACAGAGATATTTTTACAATGGGTGCACGACCTATTGCCCAGCTAAATTCTTTACGCTTTGGCGACCCTAAGCTTGCAAAAACTAAGTGGTTAGTAAAAGGAGTGGTAAAAGGAATCGGCAATTACGGAAATTCTTTTGGCGTACCTACAGTAGGTGGCGAGGTTTTCTTCGACGAGAGTTACAACATCAATCCTCTTGTAAATGCTTTTTCAGCAGGAATTGTAAAACACGATAAAGTAGTTTCTGCAACTTCTTATGGAGTAGGAAATCCTGTGTTTATTGTAGGTTCTGCTACAGGGAAAGATGGAATTCATGGAGCTACCTTTGCCTCTGGCGATTTAACCGAAGACTCTGCCAACGATTTACCTTCAGTGCAAGTAGGCGACCCTTTTCAAGAAAAACTACTTTTGGAAGCTACGCTAGAAATTATTGATACAGGACATATCATTGGTATACAAGATATGGGTGCAGCAGGAATTACCTGTTCTACCTCTGAGATGTCGGCAAAGGGAGAGCATGGTATGGAAATTTGGTTAGATAAAGTACCTCTTCGCCAAGAAGATATGCAGCCTTTCGAAATTTTACTTTCAGAATCGCAAGAGAGAATGTTGGTAATTGTAAAAAAGGGGTATGAACAAGCGGTGAAAGCTATTTTTGATAAGTGGGATTTAAACTGCGCAGAAATAGGGGTTGTTACCGACACACACAGGCTACACTTCCATTTTAAAGGTGAGCTAGTAGCCGATGTTCCTGCACACGATTTAGTATTGGGCGGAGGAGCGCCTGTGTATCACAGAGAATATAAAGAACCTGCCTACTATGCCGAATACAAGAAGTTTGATATTGCCCAAATAGAAGAACTTAAAGAAATCAAGCCTGCCGTTCAACACTTGCTATCGCATCCGAACATAGCTTCAAAAGCATGGGTGTACGAACAATACGATTCAATGGTAGGAACTGCAAATACAACTACAAACGCACCTGCCGATGCAGCAGTAGTGAATGTGAAAGGAACAGATAAAAATATCGTAATTACCGTTGATTGCAACAGTAGGTATGTAAACGCCGACCCAGAAATAGGTTGTACCATTGCCGTTGCCGAAGCTGCTCGAAATATTGTTTGTGCAGGAGGCGAGCCTGTTGCAATTACTAACTGTCTAAATTTTGGCAACCCTTATGTACCAGAAGTTTACTGGCAGTTTGTGAAGGCAATTCAAGGGATGAAAATAGGCTGCGAAAAGTTTGAAACACCTGTTACTGGAGGTAACGTAAGCTTTTATAACCAATCTACCGATGAAGGTCCTGTTTTCCCAACTCCTACTATCGGGATGTTAGGTTTGATGGAAGGCTTTGAAAATAAGATGACGCTGCATTTTAAGGATGAAGGCGATTTAATTTATCTAGTAGGCAAATCGCAAAATTGCATTGCAAGTTCAGAGTATTTATCATCGTACCAAAAAGTGAAAGCTGCGCCTGCGCCATGGTTCAACTTAGATTACGAATACGACATTCAGCAATTAATTAAAACCCTAATTAAGAACAAGGCAATAAAGTCTGCTCACGATGTTGCCGATGGAGGGTTGTTTATTGCCCTAGCAGAATCAGCAATGCCTTCACAGTTCGGTTTTCACATCCAAACCGATTCAGCATTTAGAAAAGATGCCTTCCTCTTTGGAGAAAGCCAAAGTAGAATTGTAGTTTCCGTTTCAGCCGCGCAAAAAGAGGCTTTTGAAATCCTAGCAGGAGAAGAAACCTACTTCTTAGGCACTGTAACGAAAGACGGCAATTTCATAATAGATGGCGAAGTAGTAATTTCTTTAGAAGAAGCCGCTCAGCTTTACAATAATACACTTCCCGACTTAATGGGTACGAACTAAAAAAATCAAATTAAAAACCTATAAATAGGCAACCCTTTTTACAAAGAAGTGTCTTTGTAAAAAAACTTGAATTGTAAAACCTATTAAAATCATGAGAAAAGTATTACTGATAGCATTATTAATCTTTATAGGAAATATTAGCGGCTTTGCCTTCACAAATGAAAGTAGCCCTGTGGCTAAAATGGAGGTAGAAATTCAGCAAAAAAATGTTGATACAAACAAGCCAACTAGCCTTCCGATTGAGGCAGAAGAAAAAAAGGCTGTATCGCCAAGAATGCAAAAAAGGCTTGATAAAGTGAAAAAGATTTGGGAGAAGAAGGAAGAGAAAATCAAGCAGAAACTCGCAAAAAAAGGCATTACCGATATGGATGATGTAACCTTTGAAGATGTAGTAGTACTTGCCGGGGCAATTGTAGTGGTTCTTGGTATTATATCAATTATCTTTTCGCCTATTAGCGCCATTGTGTCGGTAATATTGGGGCTTGCCGTTTACCTCATTGGTAAAGGGTACGGCGGAAGCTTAGATGCTTTCTTTTAGAAAAGCTCCTGCACCAAAATAATACTCCAAGGCATTTTTATTAAAATGCCTTTTTTTTTAATGAATGAGTCTGAGAAGTAACAATGCCCATTTTCAAAATAAAGCAGCATATTTTTTTTGAAAGCATTTGTACAAAAAATAACAACTCTATGTTGTTCCTGTAAATAGTGTATTGTTTTGTGCCATGGAATTAGCCCTTGAAAAATATGTCGTCATTTTTGTAGGAAGCATGCTCAAATTTATCATTGGGCCTGTAACAGGTGCTACAACCGGCCTTTCGGTGCTCGAAACAGCATTATTTACAATGGCAGGCATGATGACCACCGTATTAGCACTTACTTTTTTAGGGAAAGATGTTCGCCAATGGCTTATTAGCAAAATGGGGGCGAGGCGTAAGCTTTTCACACCAAGAAACCGAAAAATAGTACGTGTTTGGAATAAATATGGAGCAATAGGAGTCGCATTTTTAACTCCAGTATTATTTAGCCCACCTATTGGCACTATCATTCTTATTTCCTTTGGCACCAAGCGAGGGAAAATCCTGACTTCTATGTTGGTAAGTGCGCTGTTCTGGAGTTTTTTCTTCTCGTTGTTATTTATCTTGGGAGGAGAACAAGTAATTATTTATTTAAAAAATGCAGGGTTGCTCAAATACTAGCCTAATGGTTTTATCTTTAAAACAAGGAAGTTTAATTTTAGAAATAACGAACAAAGGTTTTCTTTATCCACATTTTTTTAGTTACTTTTTTATTGAGGTGTATCGTAACTAAAAAGAAAAAAGCAGCTTCTAACCCATGTACAGCGAAAAAATCGAACTAAGGAAAAAACGAGATTTTGGAGATAAAATAAATGCCACATTTGAGTTTTTAAGGCTTAACTTCAAACCGCTCTTCAAAGCAATATTATTTATTGCCCTACCCATAGTGATGATTTGTGCCATTGCAATGAGTTTAGCCTCTAGCGTTTTAGGAGGAATTGGAACAGAAACCGCAACAGGTTTACCCCAAGCTTACGAGCAGTTGCTCAATCTTTATACTTCCCCTGTCATTATTCTCATTTTTATAGTAATGATTATAGTAATGATTATAGTAATGAGTTTAGGTTTTGTGTTCACCCTAGCGGTAACCTACGAATTTATGCTAATCTATATGGAGAACGGAGATACTAACGACATAGGCGTATTATGGAAACGCTCTTTAAAACACATTTGGAGACTAATTATCGGCTCAATTGGCAACTCAATTCTTATTGCCCTGTTATTCCTAATTTTATTTGGGGTAATTGCTAGCTTCAGCATTTTAGGTACCGGAGGCGTTATAGCAGGTTTTTTCTTTGGCTTTTTTGCCTTCTTCGGGATTTTCATTCTAATATCTCCCTTGCTGCTAGTGTACCCAATACAAGTAATCGAGTCGGCTTCGTATGGGCAAGCCTTGGGTAGAGTTTTTCAGTTAGTGAAAGGGCGAGAGTGGTTTTCAACCGCAGGTTTAGCGATAATTATGCTAATCGTTTATTATTTCATGCAACTTATATTTTCAATTCCTTTCCAAATCATCAACTTTTCCACTTCATTTCATAGCCTTGAGTCTGGCACCCCCGCTAGTTTTGGCATAGGCTCGGTAATTACCTACGTAATTTCTCTGTTAGGCTCATTTTTCACTATTCCCGTTTTTTGGGTGTCAATGGCTTTTCAATATTTTAATTTGGTTGAAAAAAGAGAGCTAGTAGGCTTAATGTCAGAAATAGATAAAATTGGAGCGCAGAAAGAAGATAATTACAACAACGAAGAGGGATATTAAGTAGTTACTCATAATGAGCCATGTATTCATTTGCCACAACTATTTGAAAATCAGTATATAACTCTCAGTTTAAAATAGCACTAGTGTTTAAAATTGAGGGTAATTACTTACCTCTTTTTTTGGGGGCGATAATTCTGTACTATAACTAGCCTCTCGAAAGTTTAATTTTTGAAAGACAATTAATTTCCAGTACAAAAGCACCGTTATCTATCATAAAATGGCAATAAAGCTTAACTTTCGGGAAGTTAAATCAGAGGAATAAATAAGTGCTAAACAGTTACAATTGAGAAAAGTATTAGATGAACAAAACATTCCATACCCTTTTAGTATCCGTTTTTGTGCTGTTGAGCATCGAGGGAATTGCCCAAGAAAAACAGTTAGCAACTGATACCACCGAAACTTTCTCTATTGAGTACACCCCACCGAACTATCCTTACGACTCTACTTTGGTAGAGCCAAGAAGCTTCGACCAATCGAAGCTCGATGCACTTACCGCTTCTAGCGATTTTGTATATATCCAAGAAGACGCTCAAACCTACTCTATATGGGACCAAATACTCCGTTGGCTTGCCGAAATGATAGCTGCATTGTTCTTTTCGGAAGGAAACGGCAAAGGAATACGATATTTCATTTACGGAGTAGCCACAATTACTTTTTGTTATGTTTTAATGAAACTCATGGGCATAGAAACCGCTCAACTCCTTTACCGCAGAGGGAAAGTAAGTAAGCTAGAGGCCAAAGTGCTTATCGAAGATTTAGAAGGAATTGATTTCTCGCAAGCCATACAAGATGCCGTACAAAAGCAAGATTACCGCTCGGCAGTCAGGTTTTTATATCTATTTATGCTGAAAAAAATGGATGAAAAAGAACTCATAGAATGGAAAGAAAATAAAACCAACCACGAGCTAGAGTTAGAACTTAAGCAACCTAAACTCAAAAAGGATTTTGAAAAAGCAACCTACCTCTTTGAGCGCATTTATTACGGCGCTTTTCAGGTAAAACAGCAACAGTACGAACAAGCAAAAACCACCTTCGGAGATATTGACCAAAAAATGGCTTTATTGTAAACGATAGTTACTATTCAGCACGTCTGTAACTACGCCCTTTAGGGTGTAACTATTTTACGATAAATGAATAACCGACTTTAAACGAATTGATAAGAAAACATGATTAAACGCAAAGACAGAAAATATATAGCCTTATTGGTATTCTTGCTGTTAGGTTTAATCTTAATTGAATACAGCACCCCCAAACCCATCGACTGGCGACATA
>CAZFQW010000114.1:3587-8480 GCA_964521225.1 uncultured Roseobacteraceae bacterium | reverse complement strand
CGCTCTTTAAATTTCTTATTTTCAAATGCTTACAAAAACTTAAACATGCTCTAACTTTGCTCGGAAGAACCACGTAGAAATCCTCCCGCTTTGCCTTTTTGCTAAATCGGTCTTCGGTAAAAATGAAGCTATTAGAGATGTTCTAAGCTAAAGAGATTTCACTATTCAGAACAATTTTAGTATAAAATCGCTCCTTTGTTCAACTTCATAACAAAAAAATCAGTATCAATATTAAACCCTTAGTATCTTGTAGTATCTAAGCGAATGATATTAATATTGAAATAGCACATTGTTATGAAGCAAATCCCGTACAAAGACCCCAGACCCATTGAACGCCACGAATGGGTAAAAAAATATCGAAAAGTTGCACCGCTTCTACTAGATAACCCCTCAGTACCTGAAAGCCGAGCCAATGCAAGAACAAGCGGAGAAGGCGTTGATGTTGGGCTTGAACCCTACCATGGTGAATGGGGTGAAACACAAGCCGCGCACTTGTTACGTAGAACTCTCTTCGGCATAAAAAAAGAAGAACTAAATCGGTTTAAGAACCTTTCGCTATCACAGGCGATAGGAAATCTGATTGAGGAATCTCCAAAACCTGCTCCACCAATAAACAATTACAACAATCCGGCAGAAGGAATTACAGACCCTCATGTAGCATTGGGCGAAACTTGGATTGAAGCACCTTATGCAAATGAGATTGAAGGGCAGCGAGTTAGAGCACTCAAAAGCTGGGTGATTAGCAATTTTTTAAACCAAGAGACTACCATTCACGAAAAAATGATTCTCTTTTGGCACAACCTACTTGTTACCCAATCGTGGGATGTGTTTGTGGGTAAAGCAAGCTATCAGTATTTCGATATGCTGCGTACCCATGCTTTGGGAAACTACAAAGAAATGATAAAAGCGCTCACGCTAGACCCCGCCATGTTGCTTTTCTTAAATGGCACTCGAAACCGTAAAGATGCCCCCGACGAAAACTATGCACGAGAATTACAAGAATTGTTTTGTGTAGGCAAAGGACCCGACTCAAAATACACAGAAAGAGACGTTCAGCAAGCAGCGAAAATATTAACAGGTTGGGTAATTAATTGGGAAGACGACGTGAAGGGTGCAGGCAAGGTGAAACCGTACTTTTTCCCTCCGATTCACGATGAAACCGATAAAGAATTTTCAGAATTTTATGGCAACAGGTTAATAAAAGGGCGAGTAGGTGAACAAGGGAAAGAAGAACTAGATGATTTGCTCGATATGATTTTCGACAATGAGGAAACCGCGAAGTATATCTGCCGAAGGATCTATAACTTCTTTGTTTACAATGAGATTGACGCAACTGCGGAAGAAAAAATGATTAAGCCGCTCGCCAAAATTTTCAGAGAAAGTAACTACGAAATAAAGCCCGTTCTTGAAGCACTCTTCCGAAGTGAACATTTCTTTCACCCACTTAACCAAGGTGCACAAGTTAAGAACCCAACCGATTTATTGCTAGCGGCTTGGCGTACTTTCGAGATGCCCACCGAAATGGTTACGCTACTGCAAACACGCCAACTGCACCTCTCAATGCTTTGGCAAATGGCAAATATGGGAATGGAAATTTGTGATCCGCCGAGTGTTGCAGGATGGAGTGCCTACTACCAGGCACCTCAGTTCGACCGCTCTTGGATTACCACCGACACCATTACCGCAAGGGCAGCACTTACCGACTCGCTTTTATTCTGGGGTTTTTGGGTAAATCAGCAAACACAAATCAAAGTCGATTTTCTATCGTTTTTAAGCAAGCTCAATAAACCAGAAGACCCCAACGAAATGCTAAGAGAGGTCAGTACCCTGCTTATTGGCTATCCTGTCTCCGATGAAACCCTTCAAAACCTAAAAGAAATTCTGCTCTCAGGGCAGCAAACCGATGGGTATTGGACACAGGCTTGGATACAATATGTGGATGAGCCCAATAACCAAGAGTACAAGCTTACAGTAAACAATAGGCTGCAATCTACCTTTCAGCGTTTAATGCAGTTGGCAGAAAATCAACTTATTTAGTCTTAACTCAAAAGGTTTCACTCAATCGTTTCAAAAAATATCATTATGGAAAGAAGAACGTTTCTCAGACACTTAACGCATTCAGTTGCTGTATCAGGATTTCTTAGCGCAGTAGGTTTGCCCAATCAAGCAAAAGCTCAAATTGCAAAATTGCTACAAACTGCTAACGAATCGGGTAAAGTACTAGTGCTAATTTATTTACAAGGTGGAAACGATGGTTTAAATACTATTGTACCTTTGGATCAGCTTTCTGCCTTAAATAAAGTCCGCTCTCATGTAATTCTGCCTGAAAGTAAACTCCTAAAACTGAATAATACAGCCGTTGGCTTGCATCCATCGCTCAGCAACTTCCGCTCTTTGTACGATGAAGGCAGGCTGAAAATGATACAAAGTGTAGCCTATCCGGAGCAAAACTTTTCTCACTTCCGCTCTACCGATATTTGGATGAGCGGCTCCGATTCGCACGAAATAGTGAACTCAGGGTGGACAGGAAGGTACTTGAATAGCGAGTTTCCCGAATACCCAATTGGTTTCCCAAGTGAAACCAACCCGCATCCATTGGCAATTGAGTTAGGGAATGGTGCTTCTTTGATGTTCCAAGGCCCCTCAGCAGCCATGAGCCTGGTAATTAATAACCCCGATGAATTTTACCGATTAGTTGAAAACAAACAAGCCCCCGCCCCCGACACTTTAGCAGGGGAACGCCTCCGATTTGTACGCTTAATTGCCGACCAGTCTCAACAGTATGGCGCAGTAGTTACTGAAGCTGCAAAAAAAGTATCGCAACAGGCTAACTACCCACAAAACCGATTGGCACAACAACTAAAAATAGTGTCGAGGCTAATTGCAGGAGGTTTACAAACACCTCTTTATATGGTGAGTTTAGGAGGGTTCGATACCCACGATGCCCAAGTGGAAAGTTCAGACCATACCAAAGGGGAACATGCCGATTTATTAAAAACACTCGACGATGCCGTAATGGCATTTATGAGAGATTTAGAAATGCAAAAAACAGACGACAAGGTGATTGGGATGACCTTCTCTGAATTTGGTAGAAGGATAGTATCTAATGCAAGCTTAGGAACTGACCACGGCTCAGCGGCCCCTATGTTTTTCTTTGGAAATAATGTAATTGGAGGGGTTGAAGGGGAAAACCCAACCATTACTACTGACATGACTTACAGAGATAATTTGCCCATGCAATACGATTTTAGGCAAGTATACGGCTCGTTGCTTAACCAATGGTTTGGGAAAGAAACAGGCGAATTAAATGAGATTTTATTGGGTAATTTTGAATCGTTGCCTATTGTTAAAACCAATGCCGTTACCTCGCTAGTAGACTTTCGCTTCGACGAAAAGAAACTACTCGAAGTGTATCCGAATCCGCTGCAAAGCATTTCAAAAATTAGGTATATTTCCGATGGAAATGCAGTAAATATTTCACTGATTGATTTACAAGGAAAAGTAGTAGAAAATATTTTTAGTGGAAAACACGCAAAAGGCCCTCAGGTAATCTCTTGGGATACACAACAGCTAAAACAGGGACATTATTTTATTCACATCCACAACGAAAATTTCAAAAGAGCCAAAGCAGTTTTAAAACATTAATTTTTTGGTGATATTTAGTTAAAACGCTAATTGTCATTTTGCTAAATTCAAAATATCAACCAATATTTCACACTATATTCCTAGAGTATATACACATCTTTTATATGTTACTCCTGTAGAGCTTTAATACTTAATTCCTCTACAGAGATTTCAACTCTTCGGGCTTCTTCGCTTTGTAAAAACCCGAACTTTTAGATTCGTATATATACCCTAGGTGAACCACAGCACGCGTATAGTGTATATTTTTATAAATGATGCAATCAGGGGTTAAAAAGGGGCTGCTGATTTTCTCTACATTTTTATTAAAAACATCAATTAAAGCGTTTAAACGATTTTTTTAATAGTATTCACATTGTACTATTCAAAGATATAACAGTCCAAAATGCAAGGTTTTGACAAGAAAAAACTCATTTACCTTGCACTTCATACAAACCTGTTGCTAAATAATTGAATATCTTCACCTCATTTCCTTAATTACAGCATCCATTTCTTCAGAAGTAATTTTTATCATCTCTACAATGCTGTTACCGATTAATAAGTACTTCGACGAAATTAAGCATAATTTATTCATGAAGTAAAATACTCGAAATGAGTACTTTATTAATTCGGAATTTAAAATTGAACATTTACTTATCGGTGTTTCATTAAAAATACCAATTACCGCCCGAGTAATAGGAGCTTGTTCTAATTTTTAAGAACGCCACTCAACATATTACTTAAAGTTGCCTTTAAAGGTAATTGTAGTTAAATTTATAACGTTACTCTATGTTTGATTCTATTACTCCTTACTGCCTTCTAATGAAGAAGCGAGAAATCGTCTTATTATTTCTTTTTGGCTTGCACTACGCCAATGCTAAAGCCCAAAGCGAACTCGATACTGTTTTAATTAATTTAGGATGGAAGAATCAGTTTGAATTTGCAGGTTTTTATGCAGCAAAGGAACTAGGATTTTATAAAGATGAAGGCATTGAAGTAGAATTTTTTGTGCCTGATAATTTGAACTATTATACGTTCCCTATCAATAACGAATTTGATTACTTTGTAGCATCGGCAGGGCGTATTCTCGAGTTAGAAAATAGAAACAATTACCTTATTACGAATGTCATATTTCAACAGTCTCCTATTTCTTTTATTGTTAGAAATGAAGATAATATTACTTATTTAAAAGAGTTAGAAGGCAAAAAAATTGGTAGTGGCACCGAAATTAAAGCAATGTTAAAAGTAGCAGGAGCCGATTTCAATACTATT
>CAZFQW010000114.1:0-3577 GCA_964521225.1 uncultured Roseobacteraceae bacterium | reverse complement strand
TCTAGAAAATTAGATGGCATTTCCTCGTATATTAATGATGTTTATATGCATGATGTCGTTGAAAAAAACTTCAAAGTGTTTCGTCCTATTGAATATGGAATCAACTTTTATAGCGATTGCCTAGTTACTACTCAACAAGAACTTCAAGAAAACCCCAAGAGAGTACATAAAATAAGAGAAGCTACTATAAAAGGGTGGGAATATGCAATAAAACACCCACAAGAAATAGTGGAACTAATTCATACAAAATACAATAGCAATCTAAGCTTAGATGACCTCAAAAAAGAGTCTGAAATTGTGTTGAATTCGCTGTTAATTCCTAATCTGTATGTTTTTGGCACAAGTGACAAAATGCGTTGGGAAAATATGAATAAAGTCTTAATTGATTTAAAAATAATTAAAGTCCCTTTAGATTTAAATCGACTTCTTTATAATCCCAAAACAGAAAATACAGAACAACTTCGCTACTTCCTTAAAATAGCTTTACTAGTACTTATGGTAATCGGTATTATTTTATTAGTTGCCATATTTTATAATTTCCAACTAAAAAAAGCAATTGCCAAAAAAACGTTAGAGCTAAAAAATATAAATATCGAACTTGAAAACCTAAATATGTTTAGAGCGAAAATGCTTGCCATGATTTCTCATGATACAAAAGGCCCCATACATAACTTAAAAGGAATTATCCATTTGTTTAACAATGGAAGCTTAGACTTAGAGTCTTTCAAAAAGTTATTCTTAGAAGTAGAAAACAAGCTCGATGAGGTAAGTATGTTTCTTGATAATATTTTGAGGTGGAGTAAGCAAAATTTTCATAAAAATGAACAAACAATTAATACTAAAAAATTAGAACTAACAGCTATTACTCAAAAAATAATTAGTTTATTTTCTTTTGAAATAAAAAAGAAATCCATAAATATTGAAAATAATATTGATACTAATGTATTATTATTCGCAGATGAAAATATGCTCAATACAATTTTGCGAAATTTACTATCTAATGCCATAAAATTCAGTAATTTCGAAGGGAATATTAAAATATATACAACTCCCTGTGAAAATGGAATTAAAGTAAATATTAAAGATAATGGAATGGGCATGACAGAAAGCCAGCTCAAAGACATTTTTACAGAAAATGTAATTAGCACAGAAGGGAGCAAACAAGAGGTAGGCACAGGGCTTGGTCTGTTGCTTTGTAAACAATATGCTGAGTTACATAATGGTAAAATAGGCGCAGAAAGCCAGTTAAATAAAGGGTCTACATTTTGGTTTGAGCTCCCGCTAGAGCCAACGCCTGCTGTTACAATGCATAGAGAATAAATACAACTGCCGTTACTTCAATGAGGTAACGGCAGTTGTGTAATGTGTAAATCAAAATAAGCTAAAATCGAATCTGTTTATTCTACTGTTACCGATTTTGCTAAATTTCTTGGTTGATCAACGTTACAGCCTCGCATTAATGCAACATGATAAGCGAGTAATTGCAAGGGAATTACCGCCACCATTGGCATTAAAGCCTCAGGTACATCTGGCACTTCTAAAACATAGTCAACCATCTTTGGGATTAAAATGTCGCCTTCTGTAACAATGGCGATTACCTTTCCTTTTCTAGCCTTTACTTCTTGAATATTTGAGACAATTTTATCGTAAGATTTATCTCTTGTAGCAATTACCACCACGGGCATTGCCTCGTCTATGAGGGCAATAGGGCCGTGTTTCATTTCTGCGGCAGGATAGCCTTCTGCATGTATATATGAAATTTCTTTAAGCTTTAATGCGCCTTCTAGTGCAACAGGAAAATTAAATCCCCTACCTAAATATAAGAAATTAGTGGCATCTTTAAATTGCTCAGAAATTAATTCCACCTTTTTATTTAGTTGCAGGCATCTTTTTACCAGTGTAGGAATCCTTTCGAGTGCTTTCAATAAATCCATGTAATGATTGTGTGAAAGGGTTTGCCGCTTTTTGGCAAGCATTAGTGCCATTAAGGTAAGCACGGTGAGCTGCGCGGTAAATGCTTTTGTACTCGCAACGCCAATTTCTGGCCCTGCATGCGTATACGCTCCTTCGTGCGAAGCTCTTGCGATAGAAGAACCTACCACATTACAAATTCCAAGAATTACAGCTCCTTTAGATTTTGCCAATTTAATGGCTGCTAAAGTATCGGCCGTTTCTCCAGATTGCGATATGGCAATAATAACATCTCCTTTATTAATCACCGGATTCCTGTATCTAAACTCCGATGCATATTCTACCTCAACAGGAATTCTTGTAAGTTCTTCAATAATATACTCTGCCACTAAGCCCGCATGCCAAGAGGTGCCACATCCTAAAATAATAATGCGTGGAGCATTTAAAAGTGCAGGTAAATATTTTTGAATACCTCCTAAAGCTGCATGTTCGTTATTTACAACAAGGCGCCCTCTTAGACAATCTTCAATTGACTTAGGCTGCTCAAAAATTTCTTTGAGCATAAAGTAATCGTAACCGCCTTTCTCGATGGTTTCCAGCTCCATATCTAAAGTATAGATATACGGATTTAAATGAACGGCATCCAAATTAAGTACTTGAAGCTTTTTGTTCTTAATTACTGCAATTTCTTCGTCGTTTAAATAGATTACATTTTTAGTATATTCAATTATGGGGGTAGCATCGGAAGCTAAAAAGAACTCTTCGTCATTTTCGCCTATGCCAATTACTAGGGGGCTTCCCTTACGTGCTGCAATTAATTGATCGGGGTTATCCTTTGAAAGAATTACAATTGCATAAGCTCCAATTATCTGAGTCATTGCCAGGCGAACCGCTTCTTCTAAAGAGCATTTATGGTCTTTTTTAATTTTTTCAATAAAATGAATAAAAACTTCCGAATCGGTCTCGCTATCAAAGTGATGCCCTTTTAGTTCTAAATCTTTTTTTAGGGTACTATAATTTTCTATGATACCATTATGGATAATTGCCAACTCTTTATCTGAAGAATAATGAGGGTGAGCATTTATATCGTTTGGTTCACCGTGTGTAGCCCAACGGGTATGCCCTATCCCTATTTTACAATCGAGATATTCATTTGCAATTAGTTTTTCTAGCTCGGCAACTTTCCCCTGCTTTTTGTAAATAGTTAATCCTCCGTTCAGTAAAGCAATCCCTGCGCTATCGTAGCCTCTATACTCTAATCGCTTTAAACCTTTTACTAAAATATCACTTGCATTTCTGTAGCCTACATAGCCAACTATTCCACACATATTTTAAAAATTAAATTGATAAAGTAAATGTTCAATTTTAAATAACGAATGAATAAAGTACTCATTTCGAGTACTTTAATTCATAAATAAATTATACTTAATTTCGTTTAAGAACTTGTCTTAATTTAAGAAACAGTATCTCATCTTCAGATAGTTACCTCATACGAAGTAATTTTGTCTGAGCACTTAGGTACTAATTTATGTCTAATACAAATCAGGGGTTATAATCCTCTTATTTGAACCTGGATAGCAAATTCTGCTGTCATTCTGAGCTTGCGAAGAACCCAAAAACAGGGCAAGTAAACGTTATAGTTCTCTCCCCGCAGACGGGATGACAG
>CAZFQW010000113.1:0-8510 GCA_964521225.1 uncultured Roseobacteraceae bacterium | reverse complement strand
CTATTTGACTATTTAGAATGGTTTAATATCTTAAATAAAAGAAGTTCAGAACACTAATTAAATTTTGAACAACGTTAAAAGTAAGGTAAATTTAAGCCTTTCAATTCATATATAATTGAAACATGAGAATTGATGATTTCGAAAAATACGATTTCATTGAATTCTACAATTTGGTATCTTATGAACGAAATTCAGGAAGAGCGATTTAGTATTAAGCAGTTTAAACAACGACTTGAGGACAATAAAATCTCAATGGCTTTCCAAGGGATACTGTCGCAAGATATATTAACACTTGTTGGGCAGAGTTTAAGAAACCTTCCTAACAATCAAGTTTTAGCTAAAAGACTTTTCGGTTTAGCTGTTGAAATGACGCAAAATATACATCACTATTCAGCTCAAAAGATTTATTCTGATAAAGATGGGCGAGATATTGGGATGGGTATTGTTTGTATAGGTCAAGATGAAGACTTCCACCTTATTACCTCAGGTAATTACATTTACGAGAAAGATGCTAAGGTGGTAAAAGAGCGCAGCCGTTATATTAACTCGCTAAGTGATGAAGAGCTGAAGCAATATTATCGTGAGCAGCGAAGAGCACCGCAAAGAAAAGACAAACCTGGTGCAAATCTTGGTTTTATTGAAATGCGAAGAAAATCGGGTAATCCAGTTTATGTAGAGGTTATTGATGTAAACGAAGAAATGTCTTTCTTTATATTGAGCGTCAAAATTAGCAAAGAGCATAATCAGAATAATATTAACAATTAAAATATGGAAAACTTTCACATAGAAGGTTCTACTTACATCCCTCGTGTTGATTTTAATGCCGAAACAGGTGTTTTAGAAATTGAGGGCGAGTCTTATCATGAGTATACTATGGAGTTTTTTAAGCCTATCTTCGATTGGCTTGATGAGTTTTTAGTGGAATCTGGTTTAACAATTACTTTAAACTTCAAAATGTCTTACTTTAATACTAGTTCATCGAGAAGATTTCTAGAGATTTTAACAATGCTTGAAGATTACTCTAAAGAAAAAAGTGGTAATGTAACTGTGAACTGGTATTATGAAGCACACGATGTAGACATGCAGGAGAGCGGGGAAGAATATTCTGATGACGTAGATTTACCTTTCAACCTTATTCCTGTAGAGTAAATCGTTGAAACAATTTACTCGTAAAAAAAAATAGACAATTAATTCATAAGAGTTAATTGTCTATTTTTTTTATGTGTTTTTTACCCACATTTCTTTTCAAGCAAAAAAGCCACTCCATAAAGTAAGTATGAAATGGCTTTTTTTACCATAAAGAAAAGAACAGACTAACTAACTATTCTTCAAATTCTTTTCGTAGCATATCAAGAACAAAATCGACTGTTTCTTCCTCAAGCTCAGTTCTCCTAATTAAGTCGTCTCTGCTTACCGCTAAAACACTCTTGGCAGTATCTAACCCAATTCTACGAAACTCTTCAAGAATCCATACATCGTCTTCCTTAATTCCTTCTTCTTTTGAGTCGTTTGGCACTAAGAATTCGCTTAATTCTACATCCTCATCATCATCTTCAAAATCGCCTAGTTCTCTAAACACATCAATTTCCATATCGACTAGCCTACTTGCTAGTTTAATATTTTGCCCGTTTTTACCAATTGCCATGGAAACTTGGTCGCGATTTAAGAATACAGAAATGCGTCTGTGTTTTTCATCGACTTTGATGTTGTTTACCTTTGAAGGACTTAAAGCACGGGCAATGTAGAGTTCTAAATTGTCGGTATAGTTAATTACATCGATATTTTCGTTTTGTAGTTCTCGAACAATACTATGAATTCTTGATCCTTTCATCCCTACACATGCACCTACCGGGTCTATTCTGTCGTCGTAAGACTCTACTGCCACTTTAGCCCTCTCTCCTGGCTCCCTCACCACTTTTTTGATGGTAATTAATCCATCAAAAACTTCTGGGACTTCTCTTTCAAATAGTTTTTCAAGATATTCCGGAGATGTTCTAGAGAGAATAATTCGCGGGTTATTATTCTGCATTTTCACTTCTTCAATAATAGCACGAACGGTTTCCCCTTTTCTAAATCTATCTTTCGGAATTTGATTTACCTTTGGAAGTGAGAGTTCCTTATCTTCAGAATCTCTAAGAATAATTTCTCTCCCTAAAATTTGATATACTTCGCCGGATACGATTTCGCCCACCATATCTTTGTACTTATTAAAAAGTATATCTTTTTCTAAATCTTTTACTTTCTGAATAAGTGTCTGCCGAGCAGTTTGTACTATTCTACGGCCAAAATCTTCTATTTTCACCTCTTCTGCGGCTTCTTCTCCTACCTCAAAATCTTCTTCTATTTTCTGTGCAGCCGTTAATCTAATATGGATATTGTCGTCAAAATCTGGTTCATTGTAATCGTCATCAACAATTTCCCTCTGTCTCCATATTTCAAGGTCGCCTTCGTCAACATTAATAATTACATCGAAGTTATCGTCTGTTGTATATTTTCGGCGAATCATAGTGCGAAACACATCTTCCAAGATCCGAATCATTGTCGGGCGGTCTATGTTTTTTAGCCTTGCAAACTCAGCAAAGCTGCTAATCAAATCTGAGCTATTCATTTTATATTATGTTTTCAAAAAGAAATTAAAACTTTTGCTTGCTTTATACTGTCTAAAGGTATTTCTATAGGATCCAAAAAAACTTCTTTTCTTTTTTCCTCTATCACTGCCGATACTGTAAGTTTACCATTTTTCACATCGTCAAGTCTTACTTTCATGAGTTTTCCGTCATTCATCTCAATGTTGAGTAGCCTTCCAATGTTTTTCGGGTATTGCCGATCTATACTAAGCGGATGTTCAAGCCCTGGCGAAGAAACTTCCAATTGATATTTATTTTCAATTAAGTCCATTTCTTCGAGTTGCCTCCCAACTTTTCTGCTTATTTGTGCACATTGGTCAATAGAAACCCCTTGATCTCCATCTATCTTTATTTTAATGCTTTGTTTTCTACCACTTAATGAGGTATAAATATGCACTATAAAAAGAGAGCTGTCGGGTAAAGCTTCTTCGGCAAGTTGCCTTATAGTTCCTGTAATATCTTTCATATTATATTTTTTTTGCAGTAAAGATGATATTAAAAAAAGATGATATTAAAAAAGGGGGCTGTTAGCCCCCTTTTTGTTATCTCCAATACTTGGTAAAATTATACATTTTATTGTTAGAAGGCAACATTACTAACTTACTCTTTCAATTTTAGCACCTATTTTTCGTAGTCTTTCATCTATATTTTGATATCCTCTGTCAATTTGTTCGATATTATAAATGGTACTTGTACCTTCTGCCGAAAGTGCTGCAATTAATAAAGATACTCCTGCCCTAATATCGGGAGAGGTCATTTTTATACCTTTTAGAGACATCTGCCTGTTTAAACCAATAATTGTTGCTCTGTGGGGGTCGCATAAAATAATTTGCGCTCCCATTTCAATAAGCTTATCTACAAAAAACAATCGGCTTTCGAACATTTTCTGATGGATAAGTACTGTGCCTTTGGCTTGTGTGGCTACGACTAAAATAATACTTAGTAGATCTGGCGTGAACAAAGGCCAAGGACCATCAGCAACGGTAAGCATAGAGCCATCTATGAACTTATCAATTGTGTAACTTTCTTGTGCAGGGATATAGATGTCATCGTTTTTAAACTCTAGTTGAACTCCCAAACGTTGGAAAACGCCGGGAATTAAGCCGAGTTGGTCTATTCGTGCATTTTTAATGGTAATTTCCGATTGAGTCATTGCAGCTAAACCAATGAAACTGCCTATTTCAATCATGTCGGGGAGTAGTGTGTGAGTGGTTCCTCCTAAATAATCGACTCCTTCAATTTTAATAAGGTTAGAGCCTGCGCCCGAAATATTTGCCCCCATCCTGTTTAGCATTTTACATAACTGTTGTATGTAAGGCTCGCAAGCGGCATTATATATTGTGGTGGTTCCTTTTGCCATTACTGCTGCCATAATTATATTGGCAGTTCCTGTTACCGAAGGTTCGTCTAAAATCATGTAACTTCCTACAAGATTAGAGGCATCGATATTATAAAAATTATCTGATGAGCTAAATTCAAATTTTGCTCCTAGTTTCTGAAAGCCCAAAAAATGAGTATCGAGCCTTCTTCTTCCAATTTTATCGCCTCCGGGGCGTGGCACTTTTGCAGAGCCAAACCTTGCTAACAGAGGGCCTAAAATCATTACGGAGCCTCTTATTGAGGCTGCTTGTATTCTAAAATCATCCGTTTCTAAGTAATTAGGATTTATTTCTTTTGCTTCAAAATGATAACTCCCTTCGCTTAGTTTTTCTACTTTTACTCCCATACCTTCTAGCAATAAAATAAGTTTGTGGGCATCGCGGATATTGGGGAGGTTATGAATGATTACAGCCTCTTGGGTAAGTAATACTGCGCATAGTATTTGAAGCGATTCATTTTTTGCCCCTTGTGGTGTAATCTCTCCTTTTAGTTTATGTCCTCCTTCTACTAGAAAAGCATTTTTTGTAATTTCCATCTATTCTATCGGTTTTATAGATTTTTAGGTTGATACTTGATTAAATAAGAACAACGGTAAAGATAGCTGTATGCCACATTCATCCGCATTAAATTTCTATTTCGGTTATGCGCAACCTGCTCAACTTTTTTATGAGTTGCTTAAGTTATAACCGAACAACTATTCTAATAAATATTTTAGCTATTTTTAAGACAGCCGAATAACCTGTTTTATGAAAAACACCCTTAAAAGAGCTTTTAACATTGAAGAACCTGAACTGAAGCCCGTTGGGCTTTTACTGGCGCATTCTTTTTTTATAGGGATGTTTGTTGCGCTTTATTTTTCCAATGCTAATGGCAATTTTATAAGTTGTTTTGATACCTCTGCACTACCTTATGCCTATATTATTTCGGGTATTGCAGGCTTTCTTGTTTCTTCTATTTTTTCTCGCCTTCAAAATAAAATTCAGTATTCGAAGCTTATTACCCTTGTACTCGTTTTTATTTTAGTATTAATGGTGGTATTTCGCCTCAGTTTACTCTTCACTAGCGAGAAAGAGGCGGCCTTTCACATATTCATTTGGTTTGGCCCCGCACTTACTTACAGTAAACTTACCGCATTTGTTATTTTTATTTGGATTGCCCCTATTTTAGGGCTAATTGCCTTGCAATACTGGGGAATGGCACTTCGCCTGTTCGATTTAAGGCAGAGCAAGCGCCTCTTTGGAGTAATTGGTTCTGGCGATGTAATTTCCTCCATTATTGGTTTTTTCTCTGTCCCCTTTTTTGTGAAAATCTTTGGCGGAACCGACAATTTGTTATGGCTTTCTGCTATTGCAGTTGGCATAAGCATGATTTTCCAGTTTATGCTCATTAAGCATTTTGCCACTCAACTCGCTGTAAAGTCTTCCAGAAAGAAAAAAGTGAAAAGCGATATAGGCTCGGTATTTAAGTCCCCTTATTTCAAGACTATTTTTGTAGTAACTATCATTTCCATTATTGCACAGCATTTCGTAGACTTTACTTACGTAGGAATATTAAGAAAAACTTTTCTCGAACGTGCGCAGCTAACTAGTTTCATTGGGGTATTTTTTGGGGTAATAAAAGTGGTTGAGTTAATTGCTAAAACCGTGATTGTGGGCAAGCTACTCAACCAATATGGTTTAAAGCTAGGTCTATTAGCACTTGCTAGTCTTATCGGAATTTTCACTTTTATGGCAGCGATTGCCGGTACTGTTGCGGGTATTGCTTCTTCCCTATTTTTCTTGCCTGTTGCCATGAACAAGCTTTTTGATTTATCCGGGCGGAAATCTATTGAAGAACCCTCCTTTAAGATTTTGTATCAGCCACTAGATGCAGAAACTAAAATGATAGTACAAACACAGGCAGAAGGAAAAGCGAAACAAATTGGTAAAATGGGAGCAGGTGTTATTTTGCTTATTTTAAGTTCTTTTGAATTTTTCGATGAGCTTATTTCTATTTATATACTCTGTGGAATTGTAGTGATATGGCTTATTATGTCGAGTAAACTTTATCTTGAATATCGGAATACCGTTAAAAATGCACTGGATACTCAAAAAAATGAAGCTGATACCAACAACCCAATATTTAGTAACGAATTAATTGAACAAGGGCTTAAAACAGAGAATATTAATAAACTAAACAGAACTATTTCAGTGGGCGACCGGCTCGATATCAACTTCTCCCCTGAAATACTTTCAACCCTGATTACCCATTCTTCAGAAGAGATAAGAGTAGCTACCGCCCCGTTTATTCAAAAGCATATACACCCTACTTTATTACCGGTACTGCAAAAACAGCTCGTAAATGAGCCTAACCCAATAGCGCATACTTTTTGGCAACAATCTATTCAATCCATAGAATCGTTAAATCAGCTACAATCAGAAGACATCTCCCGCCTCGCTAAATCCATCAAATGTGAAGACCGTAAAAAGGCTGTTCTTTGGCTTCAATTTTTTGAACACCCAGAGGAAGTGTCATTAATCCGAGAATTAATTGGCGACAAAGAAATTGAAATTGCTGAAATGGCAATTAGGGTTAACCAACGGGTTAAAAATGAGATGTTGTTTCTAATACTTACAGAATTACTCGACAACCCCGATTACAGCCAAGAACTAGTTAATACGTTAAAAAGTGCTTCTGAGGTACTTTCTATACAAAGGCTCGAAACCCTATTTAGAAGACATGAAAACCGCCCTATTACATTGCTAAAAATTGTACAAATATGTGGTTACTTAAATTCCGCAGATTCCCTTAATTTCTTAGTACAAAAGCTCAATTTCCCCAATCGTTTAGTGCAGCTTACCATTGCTAGAATTTTATCTAATGCCGAACACAAAATCACAGGTATATATCATAGAACAATTGTAGATAAACTTAAAGAAGAAGTAAAATTTGCTTCGTGGCTTACCTCCTCTATTTTAGATTTATCTAAAGACGAAAATTTAGCAGAATTAAGAGCAGCACTTGCCGTGCAGCTCGATAAACTTGATGCGTTTATGTTTCTTTTGCTGTCGTTAATTTACGATTCGGTAGCCATTAAAAGGATTGAAGAGAGCCTAGAAAAAGGCACAAAAGAGGGCGTTGCCTTGGCATTAGAAATGGCTGATATCCTTCTGGAAGACGACGTGAAATATTACATGAAACCGATTTTAGAAAGAGGAACATTAGAAGAAAAACAAAAAGCCTTGGCCGAAATCAGACCAGAACCAAAGTTGAAAATAAAAAATCGACTGAAAAATATTTTGATGAAGGATTTCAGCAGGTTAACCCCTTGGATAAAAGCCTTGGCAATTACTCACTTAGGAAATATTTCTAATAAACTCCCTTCAGAAATATCGGCATATACTTTCCATAAAAATAACTTATTGAAAGAAACTGCTTTAGTAGCCATACATCATATTAACCCTGAAAGCTATGATTTCTACTCCAAAAAAGAATCTAGAAAAGATAAATTTACTTATGATAAGGTGACTGGCTTTTTGAAAGATTACCCTCAAGAAATTTCAATTCTCGAAGAAGTTCGTTTATTAAAAGCACTTCCTTTTTTTGCGTCTGTTTCCGAAGAAATACTTGTAGAAATTGCCGTTTTAACCAACGAAGAAATTATACTGCCCCGCCAACAATACGCTAGCTATCATTATGGAGTCGAAGAAAGTATTCATATTATCATAGAGGGTAAAGGACGCTTAAAAACAGCGCACAGGGAGGTTCAATTAGAACCTGGTATTATTTTAGGGCTTACCGAGAAAATTGAAAGTGAAAACATCTTATTTGAAACACATAGTACTATTAGAGTTCTGTACTTGGCTACAAATCAGTTTTTTGAGCTAGCCTTTATTTATAGCGAACTCACCGAAGCAATTTTTGAATACCTCTCAATTAATGAATCTAAAAAACTGAAATTTTTTAGGGAAGAACTAGGTTTAGAAAACTACGCTTTTAACGATTTATAGTCAATTTTTAAGTATTTGAATCCGTAGAGGGAGAAACATTTCCGTGTTTTTTCTCAAGAATTTCGGCCAAAACCTTATTCAATGTATTTTTGTAGACTGGTTTACTTAAGCAGTAATCAATTCCTGATTCTTGGAACTCCCTTTTGCGTGCGGGAAGGGAGTAGGATGTAAGCCCCAAAATAGGTACTCTTACATTATTTTCAGAGTTTTCCTCGATTTGTCTTATTTTTCTTACAGTCTCGGCACCATCAATATTTTGGAGTTCCTCATTCATTACGATAAACAGGTACCGATTGTGTTCTAGTCTATTTAATAAGTCGGAACTGCTTTTAACAATTTCAGTCTCGCAACCGCTTCTTTCCAACATTAATTTTAAATGTGCAGCGTCAATATTTTTTGTTTCAGCCACAAGTACTTTTTCTGAAACTTTCATGTGTAATTGTTGGGAGTTGCATTTTAAATAAGAGCATGTTTAAGTTTTTGTAAGCATTTGAAAATAAGAAATTTAAAGAGC
>CAZFQW010000112.1:7906-8533 GCA_964521225.1 uncultured Roseobacteraceae bacterium | reverse complement strand
GCCAGTAAAATGGCGAAGTACCTCGAAATTTCAAGATACCAAACACAACGCTTGGGAATGATGGTAGAAAAGGTGCTTAAAATTGCCATTAGCGAAAAAACAGATATTAAACTGAACCTTGAAAAGGTGAATTTGCATGAACTGATTGCAAAAGTGAAAGAAAGTATTGAAATGCAGGTAAAAGAAAAAGGGGGCGAAGTTTCAATAGCATGCAATGCTCCAAAAGCAGAGTTAGAGATAGATCCCGTACATATCAGCAATGTACTATACAACCTGATTGACAATGCTAGCAAATATTCGCCGCAAAAACCGAAAATCATAATTAGCACTAAGCAAACGGGAAACTATTTAAAAATTGATGTTTCAGACAACGGCATCGGAATCCCCAAACACCACCGAAAACACATTTTTGATAAATTTTACAGAGTACCTACTGGCAATGTCCACGATGTAAAAGGTTTCGGCTTGGGACTTTGTTATGTCGCAATGATTATCAACCAACACGAAGGGAAAATGGAACTTCAAAGCGAAGTAGATAAAGGAAGTACATTCTCGATTATGTTGCCCTATCAGAATTAAGGCATGAAAAAGAAAATATTAATTGTAGAAGACGACCCTTTTTTGGGG
>CAZFQW010000112.1:0-7896 GCA_964521225.1 uncultured Roseobacteraceae bacterium | reverse complement strand
AAAAGAATGTTTCGATACAAGAGGCTTTGAAGCGAAGTTAATTCAGGATGGATTAAAAGGCTATGAAGCTTTTTGCCAGTGGTTACCCGACCTTTGTGTGCTCGACGTAATGATGCCTAAAAAAGATGGGTTTGCTTTAGCAGAAGATATTAGAACGGTAGATAAAAAAGTGCCGATTATTTTCTTAACCGCAAAGGCTATGACCGAAGACGTGGTAAAAGGGTTTACCATTGGGGCAAACGACTATGTGAAAAAGCCTTTCAGTATGGAAGAGTTAATTGCTAGGGTGCAAGGGATTCTGGCAAGGCAAAGTGCTTTCGCTGGAGAAATGAAAGCTGCAAAGCCTTTGAGTAAATATCAAATTGGTAAATTTTTGTTCAATTACGACAGGTACCAGCTCACCATTGAGGGTAAAATGCAAAAACTCACACCAAAAGAAGCAGAGCTGCTCAGAATGCTTTATGAAAATAAAAATCAGTTGCTTGATCGCCGACTAACCCTTAAAAAAATATGGGGCGATGACACCCTATTCAATGCCCGAAGCATGGATGTATTCATTGTAAAGCTGAGGAAATACCTAAAAAAAGACCCCCAAATAGAACTCATTAATATCCGAGGCGAAGGCTACAAACTCCTGATTTTAGAAGAAGACACTATTTGAGGGCAATAAAATAGTTTCTGCCTTAAAATGCGCATTACGAGTATTTTTGTGATTTGACGTTCTGAAGTAAAATTGAACATTTGCTTACCTATCCCAATTATTTATCGATGGTAGCTATATCTTTGCGACTTACTAACCCTTAGTGTTTATGTCGCAAGTGATTTTGTTCGATGAGCCCATTTCAAGAGCTAACCTTTTACCATTTACCTATACCCGTCCCACGGCGCATTTACGCTGCGGCATTTTCACAATTGCCGAAAAATGGAATAAGAGAGAGCGTAAAACGGCTATTTTAAGCGAGCCTTACCTACAAGCAAAATTCCCTTTTCATCCTACAGAAAAAAAGGAAAATCTGTTTGTGAACGGTGCGCTTTGCCCTAACCAAAATACCCAAGCGTTATTCAACCAACTTTCTTTAGGCGAGTCGGTTTGGAAAGCAGACGTTTTAGTTGCTTTTAAATCGAACCAGTTTTTTAGTACCCCAACAGCACTTAAGCAAAGTGCAGCAGCATCGCCGTTAAAAAATCAGTTTAATGCTGAGTTGGGGAGTTTGATGGAGTACGTTTGGGATATTTCTGAGTTGAACGGAAGTGAAATAATTGCAGATTTTGCATTGGTAACGCAAAACAGAAAGTCTGAGCCTATCCGAGATAAACACGCTATTATTTATGGAAAAGACAACCTCTTCTTAGAAGAAGGAGTCGATATAAAAGCAGCGATTATCAATGCCGAAGAGGGGGTGGTTTATTTAGGGAAAAACGCCAAGGTAAGCGAAGGCAGCATTGTGAAAAACACACTAGCAGTTTGCGAAGGAGGCGAAGTGGCTTTTGGTGCAAAAATTAAAGGAGATACCACTATTGGCCCATTTGCCAGGGTTGGCGGCGAGGTGGGCAAGTCTGTGTTTTTGGGAAGAAGCAACAAAATCCACGATGGATATTTGGGCAACGCTGTGATTGGAGAATGGTGTAATTTAGGTGCAGCCACCAACAATTCTAATTTAAAAAACACCTATTCTGATGTGAAGGTGTGGAACTACCCAAAAGAAGGGTTGAAAGATACTCAGCTACAATTTTGTGGTTTGTTTATGGGCGATCACTCTAAGTGTGGCATTAATACAATGTTTAATACCGGTACTGTGGTAGGGGTTGCCGCCAATGTGTTTGGTAGTGGGTTTCCTCCTAAATTTATACCTTCATTTGCTTGGGGAGGCAAAGAAGGAATGGAAACAGGCAATTTCTTAAAACTGACGGAACTAGCTAAAAAAGTGACAGAACGCAAAGGAGTTTCTTTCTCTCAGGAAGAAAAAAACATATTTGAGCATATTTATTGGCATACAGCAAAATACAGGCTATGGGAAAAAGCAGATTCAAATACGTAAGTTTTTTGGTGATAATCGCAAGCTTGGGTTTTGGGTGTTCGTCGCAGACAGAAACAGAAAAACAAGTAGCCGCGAAAGAACAACAAAACCGAAAAAACACCCAAAAAAAGCAGGCTTTCGATATTGAAAAAGTAAAACTGAACCAAGAAAATGTGGTTGAGACTTTGACCAAATATGGGGAGGGTATTGAATCGGACGAGGTATTACTCAAAACCAATATGGGCGAAATCCGCATAAAACTGTATGAAGGAACGCCCCTACACCGGGCTAATTTTCTGATGCTTACCCAAAGAGGGTTTTATAACGAATCGCTCTTTTACAGAGTAATCAAAGATTTTATGATTCAAGGAGGCGATTCTGACGATTTGAAATTCAGAGGAAAAAAACGAAAAATTGGGAAATATAAAATCCCTGCTGAAATAAATCCTGGCAAGTATTTCCACAAAAGAGGGGCCGTTGCCATGGCACGCGAGTATATTCAAAACCCCAATAAGCTTTCTTCTACCTATGAATTTTACATTGTGCAGTCGGGTAAACTTACGGCTTTAGCGCTTGAAGGGGTGTCTAAAGAGTATAACATCACTTTTACAGAAGAACAAAAGAGGGTTTATACTACCTTGGGTGGTTCGGCACATTTAGATGGTGAACACACCGTTTTTGGCGAGGTAGTAAAAGGAATGGATGTAGTAGATAAAATCGCCAATTTAGAAGTAGGAGAAGGAGATTGGCCCACACAAAATGTAATTGTAAATTCAGCTGAAATTATTAATAAATAACTACCGATGAGATACTTTCAATCGCACTTAACACGCTTTGCTTATCTAATACCTGTCTTTTTACTATTGTCTGTAAATGCCTTTGCCCAAGCAGAAGAACCTTGTAGAACGGCAGAAGTAAATGCCCGAAGAAAAGGAGTAGTAATCCCGCAAGGGAAAACCTCTTCAAAATTTGAGCAGTGGTTAAAGAACAGAAAGTGGGAAAAAGCCTCCCGTCGCAAATCTGAAGATGAGATTGTATTTAACATCCCTGTGATTGTTCACATTATAAACTTTGGAGAAGAAATTGGCGTGGAAACTAACATTTCCGCAGCGCAAGTTTATTCTCAGATAACAGCCATGAACCTCGATTTCAACCGGCTTAATTTGGATACATCAAAAACCCCAGATATTTTTAAATCGGTAGCAGGAAAGGCAGATTTTTACTTTCGCCCTGCCCTTTACGATACCCTCAATAACCTGATTGAAGAACCGGGCATTAACCGTTACTTCAGTGAAGACCGCTTATGGACTGTAGAAGAAATCGAAAATTTAATGCCTGCAACTATATGGAATCCTTCTCGCTATTTAAATATTTGGGTGGCGAACCTAAGTAGCAATAACATTGGTTTTGCCTACTACCCCGTAGGTGCCGACATAGATGGGCTAACCCCCGATTTGGAGTTTTCGACCGAACAAATTGATGGCGCAGTGATTGACTACCGCCATTTTGGCTCCAATTTTACGGGCGATGGCACGTTCGATTTGGCAAACCGATACAACCGAGGGAGAACCACTACCCACGAAGTAGGGCATTGGCTAGGTTTACGCCACACATGGGGCGACGATTTGTTCGATTGTAGTATCGACGATTTCTGCGCAGATACGCCTGCAACACGAGCAAACAGCAGTGGAATTGGAGGCGATTGCGCCAATGAAAACAACAGTTGCGAAGAAGTAGTTGGCGACTTACCCGACATGCTGCAAAATTACATGACCTACGCCGACGATGTTTGTATGAACCTGTTCACGGTTTGCCAAGCGGAACGGATGAGAACAGTGATAGCTTCTGCCGTAAGAAGAAAATCTATTATAGAAAATACACCCGAAGCTCCTCTTGCACTAACCGCAGTTTATAGGGCAAGTGGCAACGACATATTGTTAAATTGGGCAGCATCGCCAAGCAATAATGTGAGAAGCTATTTGCTCGAAAGAGCCGATTCTTTAGGGGGTACATTCAAACAAATTGCAGTAGTAGAAGGAACTGCATTTAGCGATAATACCATCGCCTCTGCCGAATCGGAAAAAACGTATACTTACAGGGTGGTTGCCGTATCAACTAAAAACTTTTCAATGCCCTCTAATCAGGCACAAGTAACTACCGTTACCAGCCTCAATAATTTCTTTGCTGAAAATAAATTTGAAATTTATCCTAATCCAGCCGCTGAAAATATTTGGTTAAGCACAAAGAATGTAGGTGTTGCTTGCCTTTCTATTAGCATTTATAATTTGAGTGGAAAGCTTTTGGCCACCACCCTTTGGGAAAATACGAATGAAAAAAAAGAAATCAATATTTCGAGGTTTCCTAAAGGACTATACCTCTTAAACATCCAATCTGAAAACAAATCGTTGCGAAAGAAAATTGTGAAATACTGAAATCCGCCAAACTACGAGCAGCTCTTATTTACTTACAAGAATAAATTGAGTATATTCATAAAAAAAATAGCGTTTTCTTATGAAATAAGTTGTCAGTGTAAAATATATGCTTCATGGTTCTGGTTTAAAACCATGATAACCAGTAACTAAACTAAATACTTACCACTCATAACCAAACACTACAAAAGAGGTCATCTAAAAAAAATATGTCAAGTAGCTTGCTAAAAGACGAAAATGAAATTATGTTGGTTGAAGTCCTTGATAGGGTTTTAAACAAGGGGGTGGTAATTACAGGCGATCTCACCCTAGCAGTGGCAGACATAGATTTACTCTACTGTGGCATCCGAATTTTATTGACTTCTGTAGAAAACATTGAGCAAATCAATCAGTTTTCAAATAAAATTTCACACGATTCAAGCACCTCTATTTCCGGTTAGTATATACTTAAAAAAGCTTTGGTTTCGTACTTAATAATAAACTAACAGATAGAACCTTATGCGAAATATTTTTGGCCCATCACAAACGGAAGCTTTTCAGCAAATCGCGAAAAGTTTAAATGCCGACTACCACGAAGTAAACGCTAGAAGCAAATCGGCAAGAGGAAGGATAGACCTCACTTTCAGCCCTTGGATAATTACCATTGATATTAGTGAAAGTGATAATGTAGACGGAAGAACATTTTATACTCGATTGCGTGCTCCCTATGTTCAGGCAATTAAAGAGGCTTTTAATTTTGAGTTATATCGGGGAGATATTTTTACCAAGATAGGGAAGCTGTTCGGGATGCAAGACATTGAAATTGGAGATGATCGGTTCGATAAGGATTTTGTAATCCAAGGAAACATACCCGATAAAGTGCAGGAGTTCATGCAAAACAAAGACATGAGACACATCATTTCCGAACAAGCGCATTTTCATTTTAAAATTGACGAAAAAGGGGAAAAAGATAACAAAGCACTACCCGAAGGCATAGGGCTACTTTCTTTTAAAATAGGAGGAGTAGTTACAGAAGAAGAAGAAATCAAACAATTTGTAGCGTTAATGAAAGTCGCTCTTAGGCAAGTAGTGGAAATCGGCTTAGCAAAAGACGAAAATCCAGACTTTTTAATATGAAAAAATAAAAAGTGGTCGGCTAAAAGCTAACCACTTAGTGTTCAAACTACTCAATTCATTTGCCACGAATCATCTAATGATCAAGCAAATCGAGGTGATACCTCTGAATGATTTTCTTTAATAGCCTGCCATAAACGGGGTCTGTAGCGTAGCCAACGCCGCCCTGTTTCATCGAGCCAATTTTATCTGCCCATGCCTCAAAACTTTTACCCCCAGTAAATAGAGGGGCATAACGGGCGTTTTTGCTTAAAAAAACAGAGTGTGCCCTAAACGATTCCCAAGGCGATTTGTATTGCTTAAAGTGATCTTTAATGCTGCATTTATACAGGGTCTTACCTTTTACAATCACCTTTTTCTTACTTACAATTTTGTACGAATTGGCTTCTGCTTCTTCTGCCGTGTAATATTCGGTAGTAGTTGTTTTAGAAGATTTCTTGGTTTTATCTTTTATCCCAAAATAATTATTTCCTTTTACTTTTCTGCCATAAGAAGTCTCTAAGGCGGCTTGTGCAAGGGTTATTGAAGCTGGTACATGGTACTTGTCTTGCTCTACAAGCGAAGTGTTTAGCTTATGCAGTTCGGTAGTATCTGTAAAAAACCGAAAAACATGCGGTTGTAAATCTATATTCTGAAGTACAATTTCAGTAAAAAGAGTGCTCATTTGCCTGTTGAGTTCCAAAATCTGCTCGTTGTTAAGCTGTGCAGTTCTTACCACATTGTGCTTTGTTGTGAACTCATAGATTAACTTTTGCTTTGCTTGAATAAACCGCTTTCTTATATCAGCTTTTTCAATGGGGGTATCGAAAACAGAAGCTTTTTCTTCTTCAATAGGAAAATTACTTGCAGTGTAAACAGGCGTTGTTAGTTTGCCCTCTCCACTGCCCTTTTCCGTATCAATTAGCGACTTCTTTGCATCCGTGGGGATATAGTGGTAAACGTGTGTAATCTGTGCGGGGGCTTCTTTTCCAGTATCAATAAGTAATATCCCTGCCAGCAGAAAAACAATCAGTAATAGAAGGCGACTGTCGAATAAAAAGTATTGCACTTCTCCGCTTCTATCATAACTTAAATAGAACCTAACTCCCCGCAGACCTAAGGAAACGGCAGTGTCTTTAGGGGAAAATAATTTGGGTAAGGTCGTTTTTACATCGAGCATAATTGTACTTGGCAACAGTGTTTAATAAATGAACAAAACGTGATAGCATCAAAAGGAGTTAGTTGGTTTTTTGAAAAGAAAAGTTGTTTCTAATTGTTTGACTAAGGTAGAAATAAATAATCAAAAGTTAAAATAATAAACATAAATATGTTTTAATATTTAACATTAACTCAAAAAGTAACCGCCTTGCTTACAGCGTTCCTATTTTTGCAACAATGCACACACTTTTAATTTTTTTCAAAGGAAATAATAAAGGGTTTCATCGAAAGTAGAGAATGACTACCGTGGATGCCAGAGAAAAGCGGCTCTTAAAATCAATCAGAAAACAAAAAAACCATGAAAATATCTTTCCCAAAACGTAATGCGCTCAATGGAGTTATATAATTTTGAAACAATTCGGCCATTGCTTTTATAAGAAATACGAATTATTGAGAACAACTTTAAAACGTACAGGAAACGATGAATTCACGTAATAAAAATGCCATTTATTCAGTAGTACTCATTATTGCCGTAGGGTCGGTATGGTTATACAGAAACGCAGATACACCCACTGCGAAAACACCGATAGCAGATGAACGCCTACTTCATTTAAAAGGCGTTACTATGGGTGTGGTTGCCTATAATATAAAATACTACCAAGAGGCGAATACCACTAACTATCAGCAAGAAATTGATGAATTATTAGGGGCATTTAACCAGTCGCTTTCCCACTATATCTCGGATTCTGAAATTTCTAGGTTCAATCAGTCAGATACGGGAATTGAACTGAACAGCCGTTTTTTTTACCCTGTAATGCAAATGAGCGAAGAGGTCTACCGAAAAACAGAAGGGGCATTCGACCCAACTGTTTCGCCACTGATCAATGCATGGGGGTTTGGCCCTGATAAATCGCTAGCGAAAAACGACTCGCTTTCTATCGATTCACTCCTTCAGCTAGTAGGCTTTAGTCAAATTGAATTCAACGAAAAAGAGCTTAAGAAAACAAAGCCCGAAATAACGCTTAACTTCAGTGCAGTAGCAAAAGGCTATGCAGTTGATATTGTAGCGGAGCTTTTAGACCAAAAAGGTATTAAAAATTATATGGTAGAAATTGGCAGAGAGGTACAATGTAGAGGCGTAAATACCGAAGGGGAAGCCTGGCGGATTGGCATTGTAAACCCCAATTACAAGACCCAAC
>CAZFQW010000111.1:0-8591 GCA_964521225.1 uncultured Roseobacteraceae bacterium | reverse complement strand
ATTTGAATTAGGATTATTAACCACAAAGTGTAAACTTTTTTCAGGACGAGACAGTTCCTGGTTTTATAGATACCCACGCACACATGTGGCCTACCTGGGGGATCCATAAAACACAAGTTTGGATTTACTCGGCTAACCTAGCGTATGGCGTAACAGCAACACGTGATCCGCAAACGGCAACCACCGATGTGCTCACTTACTCTGATATGGTAGATGCTGGGCAAATCCATGGGCCAAGGGTTTACTCAACAGGGCCGGGTGTTGGCTTCTGGGCATATAACATTAAGAGTTTAGAACATGCCAAAAAAGTACTAGAGCAGTATAGCCGTTTCTACAAAACAAAAACAATTAAAATGTACCTTACGGGCAACCGCCAGCAGCGCCAATGGATTATTATGGCAGCCAAAGAGTTAGAGTTAATGCCAACTACCGAAGGGGGGCTTGATTTTAAATTGAACATGACGCAACTGATTGATGGCTACCCTGGGCATGAGCATTCGTTGCCTATTTATCCTATTTATACCGATGTAATCAAAACAGTGGCAGAATCTAAAATGGCAGTTACACCCACTTTACTAGTATCTTATGGCGGGCCTTGGGCAGAAAATTACTTCTATGCTACAGAAAAGCCTTACCACGATAAAAAGCTTCAGTACTTTACGCCTTACGAAGAACTAGCCGCTAAATCTCGAAGAAGAGGGGGTTGGTTTATGGATGAAGAACATATTTTCGCTCGCCATGCCGAGTTCATTAAAGACTTAGTAGAAGAAGGCGGGCTCTCCGGTGTAGGAAGCCACGGACAGCTACAAGGCTTAGGGTACCACTGGGAGCTATGGGCAATGCAAGCTGGCGGCATGAAAGAACACGATGCTTTAAAAGCCGCTACCATTTTAGGGGCAGAAGCACTCGGCTTAGAGGGCGATATTGGTTCTATTGAAGCAGGCAAACTAGCCGATTTAGTGATTTTAGATAAAAATCCGATAGAAAATATCCGTAATTCAAATACGATTACACATATCATGAAAAATGGGAGATTGTATTTAGGCAATTCCCTAGACGAGGTTTACCCACAAAAGAAACCAGCAGGAAAATTCTGGTGGCAAACACAAAAACCTGAAAATTTACCCGGAATGGAAATGAAGAAATAAACATTTGAGTATCTAGTAAAAAAAAGGCTTGGTTCCATACAGAACCAAGCCTTTTTTGATGCTTATAAGAAGTGTAGCTAAATGAACTTATTCTTCAACGCTTTTTCAATAGCATCGGCTTTAGAATTTACTTGTAGCTTAAAATAGATATTCTTAATGTGCGATTTGATGGTTTCTTTATGCACAAACAATTGGTCGGCAATTACCGAATAGCTTTTCCCTTTTGAAAGTAGCTCTAAAACTTCGGTTTCTCTTGGAGTAAGCGGCGTTTCGTAATTCTTTTGGAAAGAACCCACCACCATGCGGGCAATATTGCTGCTCATAGGCGCACCTCCATTCTTCACTTCTTCAATGGCTTCGGAAAGCCTAGAATAGTCAGACTCTTTGGTAATGTAGCCAGAGGCTCCCGCACACAGTGCTTCAAACACCATTTCGCTTCGGTCGTGCACTGTAATTACTATAATGTTTACGTCGGGGAGTAGCTTTTTTATCTTTTGCGTTCCTTGTATTCCGCTCATTCCGGGCAACTCAATATCCATCAATATAATATCAGGGTTGTCAGATTCTATTTTTTTAATGGCATCTTCGCAACGAGAATAACAACTGACCACCTCGTTGTTTTCCATGCTTCTAATGAGCAAGGTGAAACCAGCTTGTACCTCAGGGTTATCTTCTATAATAGTGATTTTAGTTTTTTCTTGTACCATAATGATAGGTTAAGGTAGTTTTTATCGAAGTAGTAGATTTTTTTATAACATACAGTTTTTTCTACCTACTTAACTTTTGTCTAGTAATGTTTCCTAAAGATTGCTTAAAAGTTAATTTTCACAACTCATTTTTAGAAATTATTACTAAAGTTAAAATATTTTATCGAACCTTTCAGGAATTAGCAATCAATTACAGTGGGTATGATAACCGAATTCTTTTCTATAAGACAAATGAAAAATAAGCTAATGCGTTATACTTTTGTGAAAATTTATTGAAAACTACTTAAACCTATTGCAGGAATGCTTAAAAGCAGTGTGAGGAGAATCCGTAGTATTGTTAATCGGCTATTAACACTTCGTAAAAAATATATTTCAGAAAGAAACTTTCTGTTTTTAGTAAGTGCTTTGGTAGGTATTGCCGCAGGGCTGGCTGCGGTAACCCTAAAATCAGCAGTACATTACATTCACCATAATTTTACCTCCGAAGCTTACGACGAGAATTTCTACCAGCTTTTGTACCCCATTGCAGGTTTAATTATCACCGTAATTTTAGCCCGAATTTTATATTCGCCACTACTGGGGCATGCCATTAGCGATATACTATACTCCATCGCCAAAAAATCGTCGAAAATGGCACCTCGCAAAACTTATTCAAGCATGATCACCAGTGCTTTTACGGTAGGTTTTGGTGGCTCTGCCGGTTTAGAGTCGCCTGTTTTACTTACAGGTTCTGCCATTGGTTCTAACATAGCAAGTTCCCTTAACTTGCCTTATCAAACCCGCACACTCATGATTGGCTGTGGAACGGCGGGAGTAATTGCCGCCATTTTTAATGCCCCTATTGCGGGGCTTATTTTTAGCCTTGAGGTAATACTCACCCAAGTTACCCTAGCCAACTTTATCCCTTTGTTAATTTCTTCGGTAAGTGCCACGCTCGTTTCCATTATGCTTTTGGGCGATGAAATTTTATTTTCTTTCCGCCTAGATGAAGCCTACAGTGCCTACGATATTCCTTTTTATATTGGATTAGGGCTTATTTGTGGGGTTTTCTCTATCGGCTTTTCCTACATTTTCCATAAAACAGAGCACACCTTCGAGAAAATTAAAAATAAGTTTCTAAGAGCGTTTGTTGGCGGAATCATTCTTTCTACACTCATTTTTATTTGCCCACCTGTTTACGGCGAGGGCTATTATTCTATTTTAGCATTAATGATTGGGCAAGAAGAGTTTTTGGTGAACCGAAGCGTCTTGTTTTCGCAGTTCGATACGGGATGGCTTTTTCTTGTTTTCTTAATTATCGTTTTATTGGCAAAAGCACTTGCCTCGGCAGTAACTATTGGAGCAGGGGGAAGTGGAGGAACCTTTGCGCCTTCTATGTTTCTGGGCGGGATTACAGGTTTTTCCTTTGCCCGCTTGGTGAACTTAACAGGCATGGCAGAAGTTTCTGAAAGTAACTTTGCCTTGGTAGGAATGTGTGGCGTACTCAGTGGCATTCAGTACGCTCCGCTATCGGCAATCTTCTTAATTGCTGAACTTACTGGAGGGTATACACTTTTTATTCCGCTGATGGTCGCCTCTGCTATTGCCCACATTACGGTGTCTTATTTTAATGCAGACTCACCGTATGTCCGCTTTTTAATAGAAAAAGGAGAATTGGTAAAAGGCACAGAAGACGAAAAAGTACTACACCATCTTAAAATTAATCAACTAATTGAAACTGATTTAAAGCCCGTTCAAGAAGATGGGCTTTTAGACGACCTCATCACTGTTATTTCAACGAGTAAAAGAAATATATTCCCTGTGCTAAACACCAAAGGAAAATTGGTTGGAATCATTACCCTTGATCGTGTTCGGGAAATCATGTTTGATCTTAAAAAGAGAGAAACGGTTAGCATAAAATCGTTAATGAACGAACCCTTAGAGGTAATAGATGTCGACGAGGAAATGGAAGAGGTGATGCACAAGTTTGAAGTAACTAATGTTTGGAATTTACCCGTAGTAAAAGAAGGGAAATATGTAGGATTTGTTTCAAAATCGAGGATTTTTGGGCTTTACCGAGAACAACTGATTCGTCAAAATATTACATAAATACATCCGTCTTGTTATCCCTCCCCTCAACAATCCTGTTAAAGAGTAACTATCCTAGCGTTTGAAAATATAATTAACTAAACTACACTTACAAAGAGCCGTTTCGGTTATGTATATTTGCCTGATAAGTAGCTTGGTACACAATGGATTTTAACTATTTTTTGTACGAAAATATAATTGTAATGCAATTAGAAGGAGATTTATTAGGATTCTCTAAAGAAGAAGAATTACTAACTCTATCTTCTAACTACCTGAAATTTGGGCTATTTCACTGTGTGATAGATTTACAGCGCGTTCAGCACATGAATAGCGCTGGGCTTAGTTTTTTGGTTAGAGCACTTACTACATTAAAAAACAAGAATGGTAAAACCGTTCTGGTAAAACCCAGCCAGCAAACGAATAAACTGCTGAGTATTACTAAACTCGACAGAGTGTTTACAATTACTCAGTCGAGGCAAGCGGCCATTCGGTTAATTCAAGAATAAAATCTTAATTCATTAAAAGCTAAAATAGAAAATGACAGACGTATTGTTGGGCATGCAATGGGGCGACGAAGGGAAAGGAAAAATTGTAGACTATATAGCTCCTCGTTACGATTTAGTAGCAAGGTTTCAAGGAGGCCCTAACGCAGGGCATACTTTAGAGTTTGAAGGTAAAAAATTTGTACTTCATCAAATCCCTTCGGGGATTTTCCAATCAAAAACCCAAAATGTAATCGGCAACGGGATGGTGCTCGATGTAATTACCCTGCAAAAAGAACTCAATATGCTAAAAGAAGCAGGGTTTGAAGTTACCAAAAACCTTTATGTATCCAGAAAGGCGCACATCATTATCCCTACCCATAGGCTCTTAGATGCCGCCTACGAAAATAACAAAGGCGAAAAAAAAATAGGTTCTACCTTAAAAGGAATTGGACCGACATATCAAGATAAAACAGGCAGAGTAGGTTTGCGTGTTGGCGATTTATTTGAGTCTAATTTTGAAGAACGATATAAAAAGCTTGTAACTCGCCATTTACAAATCCTCAACTTTTTGGGCTTTTCAAACTACGATTTGCCAACCTTAGAAAAACCTTTCTTCGAAGCGGTAGAATCATTGAAACAACTACAAATTGCCGATACAGAGTATTTAATTAACAACGCTTTGCAAGCAGGGAAAACAGTACTAGCAGAAGGCGCACAAGGCTCTTTACTCGATATTGATTTTGGCTCTTTCCCCTTTGTAACTAGCTCTAATACTTCGAGTGCGGGTGTTTGTTCGGGTTTAGGGATTCCTCCTTCTAAGGTCGAAAATGTTTATGGCATTTTTAAAGCCTACTGCACTAGAGTGGGCGCAGGGCCTTTTCCTACTGAGCTTTTCGATGAAGTCGGAGAGCAATTGCAACAGCAAGGGCAAGAGTTTGGTGCAACTACCGGCAGAAGAAGGCGTTGTGGTTGGTTAGATTTACCTGCACTACGTTATGCGGTAATGCTCAACGGTACTACCGAATTATTTATGATGAAGGCAGATGTACTCAATAATTTCGAGGAAATAAAAGTATGTACCCACTACAAGCTACCCAACGGCGCCATCACCCAGGAAATGCCCTACGACTTGTGCCAAATTGAAGTAGAGCCAGTTTATGAAACCTTAGAAGGATGGAACACTGACATAGATACAAGTGTTGCCTTCGAGGTACTGCCTGCTCAGTTGCACAACTACATCCAATTTATCGAAAAACATGTAGGCGTTACAATCACCCTTGTTTCTTTAGGGCCAGATAGAACCCAAACTATACTTAAATAAAAATCAATCAGGGGATAGGCGACACTAAGTATCATTTATGAGCTAAAATGCCTATTATGGATACTCTTATAATCAGTCTTTCGTAATCTAAAATTGTACATTCACTTACAACCCATTACAGATATGCCAAACTCATACCTTCATACTTCAATTATAGCTAGGCAAGTTTATGGAGAAAGTCCCGTAGCGAAAGACTCATGGTTAAATTATGCTTACGCATTGTTAACAATTGCCGGGGCCGATGGGGAAGTTGCACATGCTGAATTTGCATGGCTTACCAGCGAATTTTTAGCCATTATTGAAGCACCCACTGAGTTTAAAGAAAAAATAAAAGAGTTTGATTACAAGAATGCGAGCCTTAGTAAGCTCATCGGTAAAATAAAGTTTAATGCATCTATCAATTACAAAAGAGCACTTTTGTACGATGCTATTAAAATGGCAAATGCCGACGACCAATACTCTACTGATGAAAGACAGGCTGTAAAAAAAGCATCGGAACTATTAGAAATTCCGATATATGTAGCAAGAACCATTGAGGGTTTGGTAAATACTGAACGCTCGCTGCAATATATGCGTAAATCGATTTTCCAGGTAGACGACTCTGCAAAAAGTATAGAAACCAATGCGTCTTTAAAAGCAATACTGGGTATTACAGCCGTTACCGACGAAATTCAGCAGGAATATGGCGAGGCATTGATGATTATTGCCGGTGCCGACGGAGTTGTTTCAGAAGGTGAAAAAAAATGGTATTTAGAAGAGTTCGTACCAACTGCACAAACACCACCCGATATTGTAGAAAAAGTACTCAACTTTGATTTCCGAAGAGCTTCCTTAAAAGACTACCTTGAAAAATTAAGTGCCTATAAGCATATTGATTTTAGGCGTACTTTGGTTTATAACGGTATTAAAATGGCTAAGGCCGATGGCGATTATGCGAAAGAAGAGCAAGATGCTATTATGCAATCGGGCAAACTTTTACAGGTTTCTGAGAATATGATTTCCACGATGGAATACTTAATTAATACAGAAGAGAATATCGAGAAAATGAGAAAAACATTGTTTTTCGATAAGAAAGGATAATTAAGTAGTTACCCGTAATTAACGGTATATTCATTTGCAACAACTATTTGAAAACTAGCATATAATTCTCAGTTTAAAATAGCACTGGTGCTTATTCTCCCTCTTCAGAAAAGATAATATCTTTTCCAAAAGCCTCAAAAAACCGAGAAAGGCTCGTATCAATTGTGAAACTTCGGGCAGGAATATCCCTACAGATATACATAAAAAACTTATCATGCTTTTTAAAAAACGCTAAGGGATATTTTTTTTTCTCCCCCGCCAATCGGCACAAATAGAAATACTGGGCGTAGTCTAAAAGTGTAGGTACTTCTGGCTTACTGTAATCTTTAAAATGACTGATGTATCGCTCTCTATCTGCCTTAAACATTTCTTCTTGCTGGCGGATGTAGCTTGCATAGTAGGTTACTAACGTTTTAGGGTTTTGCACTCTAAAGAGCGAATCGCCCTGCCATTCGTAAATAGAAGGCACTAAACTTCCCTCGAAAATTTGGCTAGGGATTGTGCTGTTTCGGCAGCCTCGCACGTTTAGTCGGTTAAATAAGTGTTCGGAAATTATGAGTTCTTTTCCTGTGTCCTCATCTAAGTTTTTAATTTCGAAATGGCCTCTGGTTTTAATAACCCCTCGGTGTACCGAATCGGCTTTAGGAGCCAATATCAGTATTGCATTCTCGCTATTATTCGCCAAAGTATTTTTTTGGAACTCTAAAATTGCGACACTTTCTCCTCCTAACTCAAAATGACTTTTCCCGAATACAAAGCCGTTGGCAAACTCTTCGGAGTTTTCGTAAAAAATCACTTTTTCTGTGGTTGTATTCACTACCTCTATGGTGATTTCAGGAGGGTAAACGCCCGGGTCGTTATAAGTAGTTACCAAAACTATGTAAGGAGGTTTCAGTGCCAACGAGTCGACTTCAAACGGAGGGTTTTGGGCATATAAATTCGGGCAAAACAAAAGCATACCTACGTAGGCGATTGCCTTAAATATGCTTTTAAAGGGTGTCATAAGTAGGAGATGAATATTTATTTCGGTTGATAAATCTATCGAGGAACCTCAACGGCTTCTATAATTTGCTTTACCACTTCTTCAATAGTTGCGCCTTCCATTTCTTTTTCGGCGGTAAGCATTAAACGGTGCCTTAGTACAGGGAATGTTACAAATTTAACGTCGTCAGGCGTTATGAAATCTCTGCCTTGTAGTACCGCATAAGCCTTTGAGGAATTCAGCATAGAAATGGATGCCCTTGGCGACCCTCCTAAATATAACGCACTGTTGTTGCGGGTATTTTCAACAATTTTAGCGATGTACTCAATTAAGTTATCTTCAACCACTACTTCGCGGGCTTGGCGGCGATAAGCCTCTATTTTTTCGGGGGAAAGCACGGCAGTAAGCAAGGTGGTTTCCTTTACATTTTTTCTGCTGTGTACTCCTTTCAGAATCTCAACTTCTTCGTTGTAAGCAGGGTATTTTACTTCGATTTTAAACAAGAAACGGTCAAGTTGCGCCTCAGGGAGTCGGTAAGTGCCCTCTTGCTCAATGGGGTTTTGGGTAGCAATTACCATAAACGGAGCTTCCATTTTCCTCGAAACGCCATCTACGGTTACTTGGCGTTCTTCCATCACCTCAAAAAGAGCTGCCTGTGTTTTTGCAGGGGCACGGTTAATTTCATCAATCAGAATGATATTGGAAAATACAGGCCCTTCTTTAAATTCAAATTCCGATGTTTTGAGGTTAAAGACTGAAGTTCCCAACACATCGGAAGGCATTAAATCGGGGGTGAACTGG
>CAZFQW010000110.1:0-8657 GCA_964521225.1 uncultured Roseobacteraceae bacterium | reverse complement strand
AAAAACATAAACTCTACTTTGAATTTGGTTGCATAAAAACGAAGGGAGGACACTTCCTGTTTACTAAAAAAACATTAATGCCATGCGCAGTATCACTAGACTTGTGCAAAATGATTATTCTTTTTTTTTTGGAAACTCAAATACATCTTCGAGATAACTTTATAAGAATAACTCACAATGCTATGCGTCTTCTTTAAAATAAAAGATTATTCGTGTAAATAAGAAGGAAAACTACAGAAACGAGAGCACCCAATAACTTTTTTATAACAAGCTTCTTAGATCCGACTTAAAGTATAGTGCATAAAAAAACCTCAACGTTTCGTTGAGGTATAAGAAAGAAGGTAGTAGTTCAATAACTAGCTAGTTAAGTTTTTTCTGAAACTGCTTTTGTTCTTCTATAAACTCTACTAAATATTTGAAATGTGTAATTACTACAATGTTGTCAGGGATATCTAAATCTTGCCCAATTACTTGGTATCCCGATATTAAAATTTGAGTGTCCTCAAACTTTTCCGAAAGCTCGTACAAATACTCTTGAACATGATCTATATCTGGCGAAGAAGTAATGACCGTTAGAATGAAATCGGGCTGATGAATTTTATAGGCCTCGTAAACATCTTTCATAGGTAAACTCTGACCCAAATAAGTAGCTTGGTTTCCTCTTACTTTTACGAGGTATGCAGCGAAAAGTAAACTAATTTCGTGCAACTCGCCTTCGGGCAAATACAACATATATTTCTGATGAAAGGTACTGTTGTAAGAAAACTGACCATCGATTGCCACAATTAGCTTTTGTCGAATCAAATTGGTCATGAAATGCTCTTGCGCAGGGTTAATAGAGTCTATTTGCCACAAAAACCCAATTTTAGTTAGAAAAGGGTAAATAATATTAAGCATAGTATCTTCAAAACCTATCTGCAAAATATTGGTAGACATAATCTTCTCGAACTGAGCCTCATTCAAATCAATCATCGCTACTGTTAAGGCATTTATCTGATCTGAATAGTTGTTATTCTTATCGATAGTCTGAAGAACTGCCTCAAACACCTCTTCCTGACTCATTTTAGCTATTTTAGAGATTTTGTACCCATTGTTGTTAAGCAATGCAATGTTAAGCATATGCTTTAAATCGGTAGAATCGTAATAACGTATATTGGTATCTGTACGTTTGGGCGATAGTATATCGTATCGTTGTTCCCAAATGCGTATAGTGTGAGCTTTGATACCTGTTAAATGCTCTAAATCTTTTATAGAATATGTGCTCACGGAAGTTGTAAATTTTATTAAATACTAATTTTTTTTGCGCTACCCAATAAATGAGTGATTTATTGCTAGAGGTTAAAAGAATAGAATCTCAATCAATATTCTATCTTCGTTATAAACAGGAAGGAAATCGAATTGTTTAACCAATAGTATAAATACTTTCGATTTTGCTTTAAACAAAAACAAAACGAGTTTAAACAAAATTGCTTTGCTAAATTTTTTCGATACAAATAGTTTCAGACCTCTCGTTTTTGGTAGCGGGGAAAGAGCTATTGTCTGTTTTCATGGGTTTGGGCAAAGCCCTAAAGTTTATTCAAGCCTGTTTGGCAAAAAGCGCCACTGTACTGTATACAGTTTTTATCTGCCGAATTTGAGCAATCCTCAGTCTCTTATTTATCAACAGCCAAATTATTTTGAAAAGTACATAGAAGGCTTCCAGGCGTTTCTAGTAAACCACAGCATAGGGCAGTTCGAAATAGTAGCTTTTTCCATTGGAGCTAAAGTAGCTTTATCGCTTGCTGTACCATTTTCCGAACAAATTAGCCATATAACACTGCTAGCACCCGATGGAGTGGCTAAAAGGCCTGTTTACCAATTGGCTACTAACACTCTTTTAGGGAGGGTTTTATTTAAGGCTGTAACTCAACATTTTTACCCTATCGTTCAATACAGTGTGGCAGTGGGTGTTGGTCTTCGCTTAGTGCCTCGTTCTTTACTTCGAGTAATTTCTTATTATGCTAACCCTACCCGAAGAATACTCATTTTCACTACTTGGCTAAATTGTAGGTATTTTTCTCCCAACTTAGCAGTTTTGAAATCAAAGTTGAGTGGCAAAGCTACTTTAGAGCTAGTTTTGGCGAGTACAGACAACCTCATTAAACCAAAGCATGTAAAACCGTTGGAAGATTTTTTTCCTTCAACTGAGCAAAAAATACTGCCTACTACCCACGAAAAATTAATCCTAGCTTGGATTAACGCTATAAAATAAGCTTCAATTTGAAACTATTTTTTGCTTTTACTGAATAAACATCGAGATTTGCCCTTTCATTTGGACGTGTTCCTAAAAACAATAAAAATTTTATTATGGCTGTAAAAATCCGTTTAGCTCGTAGAGGTAGAAAAAGAAGACCTATCTACGACATTGTAGTAGCCGATGCTCGTGCACCACGTGATGGTCGTTACATCGAGAAAATAGGCTCATTTAACCCTAATACGCACCCCGCTACTATCGTTTTAAACGAAGAAAGAGCGTTATACAGATTAATGACTGGAGCTTTACCAACAGATACTACTAGAACAATTCTGTCGAAAACTGGTATCATGTTGCGTAAGCATTTACAAGTAGGTGTAGATAAAGGGGCAATTACACAAGAAGTGGCCGATAGAAGATTTGAAGAGTGGAAATCTGGAAAAGATTGGACAAATATTATTCATAAGGATAGCTTGAAAGGCAATTCAAATGCTCTTTCTGTAAGAACAACCCCTTTGGTTGCGCAACTTGCAGCAACTCCAGCCCCTGTGGAAGCAGCCCCCGTGGAAGCAGCCGTTGAGGAAGTAGCAGAAGCCATTGAAACCGTTGTAGAAGAAGTAGTAGAAACTACCGAGGCGGTGGCAGAAGCAGTAACGGAAGCTGTTGAACAAGCTACTGAAGCAGTTGTTGAAGCCGCAACTCCTGAAGCTGAGGCAACTGAAGAAGCAAAAGAGGAGAAAAAGGAAGGCGAAGCTTAATATTTTAGCTTCCCTACTTTGCTAGAAAGGACATTTCTTATTTAAGAAATGTCCTTTTTTTATGAGACCACAAAAAAGCCTTTCAAACAATTTAGAAAGGCTCACGAATATAAAAAGGTTAAAATACTCTTTTATGACCTCTTCTTTATAGAAGCCACAAAGTCAATTTCTACTTCCCAATCTTTTGCTAATTTAAGCATAGCGGCTGCTTCTAGTTCACTAACGTATCCTTTTTTCTGGTTAGCATCCCAAACCATTGCTAGGTGAGAAAGGCGTACTTGAGGCTCAAAAGTCATCATTACTTCGCCTAAATATTCACGAGCACGCTCAAAAGCATCGTAATAATTTTCGCTGATAAGGTCTTGTGCCCATTTAAGTTCCTGCTCTCCATCAATATTTGTGGCAGTTTCTTCAAGCATTTCTTGCTCGTCTTCATCCAGTCCATGGTAATGGAAAATTACAGACTTAAACAATAAATACGCTTTTTTTTCTTCCGTTGTCATCATCGTAAATGGGACTTATGTGTCGGGCAAATATACTATTTACACAGACTATTCGAAAAGTACAGGCAATTTTTAGCTAACCTTATAAATTTATGAAATTTTTCCTATTCTGTACCTGTATTTATATCTCTATCTGACAACTTAAAATAAATAGTTGCTAAGAATAAATCTACTTTCACTTCTGTGCATACTCCATTTTGGTAAGTATACAGGTTGTTTTTGCCATCGGGTAAATGAATTAAATACTGATGAGGGCTTTTCGCTTTTTCAACAAAACACGGACTTATAAAGCGTTCAGAAAAAACAGAGTCTTGGGTTAGAGGCTCTTCAAAGTAAAGTTGGACAATGGTATAGCCTATCGGTTGTTTCAAGACTTTCTGCTTGCTTTCCCTTTCACAGATATACTCTGAACCATTCCAAATTACTCGCGACGACTCCCTTTCGTTCCCATTCAATAAATTTAACGTTTTACCGTAAGTAAGCTGCCCTGTTTGGAAGATACTTTCAAACGTAGACTCCACTTTAAATTCTTTAAAAACCCTGAAAGTAACCTCTGTTTCTATTTTGTAGCGCACACCTTGCGAGCCATCCTCAGTTCTTTCTACCTTCATTAAGCCTATACGATTATCGCCTTTAAATACATTGTAATATAGGGTCTGAGCAGTGCAAAGGGCAGTACTTATAAAAAAAAAGAGGGCTAAAGAACATGCAAACAGTGTTTTCATTTGGTTTAAAATTAATCCTGTAAAAAAGGAGTTGCTAAGTAATAATGCGAATCAGGGGGTAAAAAGATTATTTCAACCCAAAAAATTGAGCAGAAATATTTTTTTATCATCTCGACTTTAGAGAGACAGAGAACTAGAACGTTTGCTTGTCTTGTTTTTAGGTTCTGCGCAAGCTCAGAATGACACTAAAACTCATTCTTTAGGCTCAAAACAGAAGGTTATAAGCCTGATTCGCATTAATAATAAAAAAGAATAGAGTGATAGAGGATGACTATTACTATCAGAATGCTCAGATTTATAACTTTGACTGCTGAATAAAGAAATGGAATTATCTAATATTGAACAAGAAAATGATTATAGTTATTTCACCTGCTAAAAGCCTTGATTTCGAAAGTGACTTTAATAAGCAAGGTTTCACCCTTGCCGATTTTAAGACGGAAAGCGAGCAATTAATTACAGCAATGCGCAAAAAGAAACCAAAAGCAATTGGGGAACTAATGGGCATCAGTGAAAACTTGGCTGAATTAAATTATGAAAGGTTTCAGAATTGGGCATACCCCGAAAGTACAGAAAATGCAAAGCCTGCTGTGCTAGCATTTAAAGGAGATGTTTACCTAGGCCTTCAAGCCGATACTTTTTCGGGAGATGAGATGGCTTTTGCGCAGAATCATTTACGTATTCTTTCGGGGTTGCATGGTTTATTGAAACCGCTAGACTTAATACACCCATACCGATTAGAAATGGGAACGAAGGTTACCGTGGGAAAGCACAACAACCTTTACAGCTTTTGGGGTGAAAAAATCAATAAGAAACTTGCGGAAAGCTTAGAAGAAAGTGAGTCGCCTGTTTTAATCAATCTTGCTTCTAAGGAGTATTTTAAAGCCACGAATCCCAGAAAGTTCACACACGAGATAATCACCCCTGTTTTTAAGGAGAATAAGGGAGGTACTTATAAAGTAGTGAGTTTCTTCGCTAAAAAAGCACGTGGAATGATGGCGGCTTATATCATTAAAAATAAATTGATGAAGCCGGGGTATATTAAATCTTTTTCAGAGGATGGCTACACATTTAATGAGGCACTTTCCTCTGAAAAAGAATGGACATTTACTAGAGGCTAAAACTCTGTTAAGTAAAGTTCTAAAAGTCCTTCGGGGAGTGTAGCAGATACTGTTTTATTGGTTCTGTTTACTTCTTGAAGGACTTCGTCGTTGATGGGGATGAGCACTTCTTTGCCTTTGTATTGCATTTCTATGAGTGCTTGCGTATCGGTACTTAAAACGTTGGATATTTCCCCTAGCTCCCCTTTTTCGGTATCTACCACGGTAAACCCTACAATTTCGTGGTAATAAAACTGTCCATCTGATAAGTCGGGCAAAAAGGACAGGGGGAGGTATGCCTTTAAGCCTGCAAGCCCTTCTGCCGCTTCAATAGAATCTATATCTTCAAATTTTATAATCATTTTATTTTTCTGCGGATTGATACTCTCAATAAAGTAGGGCACTAATCCACTTTTTTCCTCTAAAAAAATACTATCAAGATTATAATAGGCACTTGGGTCATCGGATTCTAGCATTAAAGAAACTTCGCCCTTTAAGGCATGAGGTTTAATAACGTACCCTAATTCAAAACAATCTTCTTTCTTCATTGGCTCTATTTTATACAAAACTGCTTTTTAAACTACTGACTCCTCGCCTTTTTTTCTTTCAATCTCTTTCTTTGTTTCCCCTTTGTTTTCGGTATATCGGCGATAAACGGCAACGCAAAAGCCTAAACCCATTAAGATAGTCCCTAGCCAAAGTAGGTTTATCCACGGTTTTTCCATGGCGTTAATGATGATCCAATCTTTTTGAGTGGTTGAAACAGAAAATGTAAACTCTCCTGTTTTGGGGTTGATGCTATCGAATGTAACTTTTAACCCTAAATCGCGATTTACTACAGCCGCTTTACCCACTTGTTGGTCTTTGATGATGAAGATAGGCTGTAAGTCGTAAGAATCTGGCGATGCTAATACTCTTAGGTTAGCTTGTACGGCTACATCGCGCTCTCCCAAGGCGGTTTCAATTAAGTCGGTTGTTCTTACCACATTGTCGAGTACAGTGATATAGTCGTTGATTATAATAGTATCTCCAAGAGTCATGGAGTAACTCTCTGGCTCACTCCATTCTAGCTCGTCGTCGTCAACGGCAAGGTTGGTAATATGGGTGTATAAATCGGCAGAAAGAGTCCATTGTATACCCGGAGAAGGAACTGCGCCCATATCGGGGTTTATTTGCACTCTTGGGTATAAAGAGAACACCTCGCCACTCGATTTCCTATACTCTACTTCGTAATAAACATTTTCGTGGTACACATAAACCGTATCGCCTCTTTCTGCATAGGTTTTCCCTTTATGTACAATTGGCTCACGCGCTATTTTGTGGTAAAGGTCTTGCGTACCCATTAGGTTTTCTTTGTTGATATAGCCCGGTATATCGGGAGAAGTAAGACGAGGTCCACGATATACCAATTGGTAGTCGTTCATTTGTCGGGGTTGATTTCTGAATAGAAGCAGATTTTCTTTATTCATTTCCTCTGTAAAATCTTGACTCCAAGGCCTTCCCGAAAGATTAATAGATATTGTTTTAGAATATCCCGAAGAAAACATAATCCCTAACAACATGAGTGCAATGCCTGTGTGGGTAATCGAACCGCCAGCTAATTTTAAATTTTGTTTTCCTAAACGGAACAAGATACCGAGGTTAGCAACAATAGAATAAACTGAAACCGTGGTGATGATAATGTATTTCCAATCGCTGATTCCGCCACCAGCAATGATAATTGCCGAGAATAAGAGGGTAAGTATTACAGGATAAGTCATTGCTTGGCGAAGTTTTGACCCATCCATTTTTTTCCACCAAAAGAACTGCCCTGTCCCCGATAACAGCGCAATGAAGATTCCGAACCATAGCTGAAATTTGGTATAAAACTCAACCTGATCGGCAGGAGGGGCAAGGGTTGAAACAATACCTACTAACCCTAATAATGCATTATAAACAGGAATTGAAGTAGGTACTAAAACCTGAAATGCCGATAAACAAAGCAAGGTTGCACCACTAAAAATCCAAAATTCTCTAGTGTAGAAAGAAACCTCTTTGGCTTGCCCGGGAATAGCCTTCCAATTAATTGCCAGCAGAATAATTGCGTAGAGGATAAAAGAAAACAGGTAAACTAGCAACTGCCCTGAAAGACCTAAATCGGTAAATGAATGCACAGAAGCTTCGCCCAAAACGCCGCTTCGGGTTAAGAAGGTTGCGTAGAGCACCAGTATAAACGTGCTTATCGTTAGCGTCATGGCAGTTTTAAGTGCGGTTTGGTTGCGCTGATGCACAATCATAGTGTGGATGGTTGCCACTAAAAATAACCAAGGAATATAAACAGCGTTTTCAACGGGGTCCCAGTTCCAGTATCCACCAAAATTGAGGGTTTCGTAAGCCCAATAAGCGCCCATCATGATACCGATACCTAAAACAGCGGCAGCAAAATGCGCCCAAGGTAAAGCAGGCTTTATCCATTCTTTAAACTGTTTGGTTTGCAAGCCTGCGATACAAAAGGCAAAAGGCACTAAAATAGCGGCAAAGCCTAAGAACAGCGTTGGGGGGTGAATCACCATCCAATAATTTTGTAATAGAGGATTAAGCCCTGTACCATCAAGCGGTACATAGTTGGGATTCATTTGGAAAATAGGGGCATCGAGTACATCGCGCAGCAAAATGAAAGGAGAGCTTCCCATTTTTACATTAAAAATCACGATGCCTAAAATCATGGAAACCAAGAAACCTTGTACCATGGAGAAAACCTGCATTACAGGGGCTTCCCATTTATCGGCGGTTTTAATCAACGCAAAACCTAGTAGTACCTGCCAGAAAATCCACAATAGAAAACTACCTTCTTGCCCTTCCCAAAAGCAAGAAATCATAAATTGAGGAGGTAGATTGTTCGAGGAGTGGCTCCAAGCGTAGTGGTATTCGTAATAATGGTTTTGGATGATATAGAAGAGGGAGGCGACTATTCCAAAAACGGCAATACCATGTACAACAAAAGCCCCTCTGGCAAAACGTTTCCACACAAACTGATCTTGTTCGTCTTCTGTTTTTCTGGTTTTGTAGTATGCATACATTGATACCAATGAGGTAACAAAGGCAATGATTACAAATAAATGACCGAGATTTCCGATAAATAAATGCATAATTTTTTGTGCTAATTTCGCATTACAAAGCTACAAACCGATGTAGTAATAAATGGTATGCAACCAACACTTTGTAGCTTCTTTATGGTTAAAATTTCTCCTTAGAAACTAAAACTTAATTGCATTGGTGGTAAACCATTTGATAAGAATTAAGTAATTAGCATCGTAAAGTTAAAGCAGGTTTATTATGGCAAAAAAAATATTAGTAACGGG
>CAZFQW010000109.1:0-8668 GCA_964521225.1 uncultured Roseobacteraceae bacterium | reverse complement strand
CAACTCTCGTGGGTTTGGCTCAACCTAGGAAATATTTTTGCCCAAACTCCCCATTGGGTACAATGGATAGAACACACTGGTAACTTTGGGTCTTCCATGTGGGTACTGTTCGTTAACATCGGGGCTATGCATTTTCTACTGAGTAGAAAGTATGCAGTATTAACAGGAGCTACCTTAGTGCTACCCATTATTGCCTCTTACATTATGCTTTGGCAATATGAAGCCCCCGAAGGTAAAGACGTAGACATATTAGTAGTACAGCCTAATTTAGACTGCTATGAAGAAAAATTTACCTACAACGCAAAAACACGAACAAGAAATACCAATTATGTACCCTATGAAGAGCAGGTAGAGCGGTTTTTAAAACTGACCAAAGAAAAGCTTACCCCTACCATACAATTTGTCGCTTGGCCTGAAACCTCGTTGCACGAAGGCGTAGCCGAAACAAATGTGCTTGCCAACGAACACATACGGAAAGTATATGATTTCATGGCTAAATACCCCAATACATCAATTATAACAGGTTTAGACACCTATGAGGTTTACGGAAAAGAGGCAAAAACCCCCTCGGCAAGATATAGAGAAAATATAGGCTACTACGATTACTTCAATGCGGCTATGTTTATTGATGAGCAACAACAGCTCTCGTTTTACAGAAAATCGAAGCTTGTAATTGGTGCCGAAACCATTCCTTACCCTACTGTCCTTAAATTCATGATGCTCAACTTTGGGGGGATTTCCGGAGGGTTAGGAAAGCAAAAAGAGGCAGAGGTATTTTTTAATACCGATAGCATTGGAGTAGCACCTCTTATTTGTTACGAATCGGTATATGGAGAGTACGTAACTGAGTTTATTAGAAAAGGGGCTGAAATTCTTTTTATTATTACTAATGATGGCTGGTGGGGCGAAACGCCCGGATACAAACAGCACTTAGATTACGCCCGACTTCGTGCTATTGAAACCCGACGATACATTGCAAGAGCTGCCAACACAGGAGTTTCAGGTTTTATAAGCCCTACGGGAGAAGCAATTAAATTTTCTAATTATGATGAAATGATTGCCCTAAGTGGTACAATCAAAACCAACAACGAAATTACTTTCTACAGCCGTTATGGAGATTATTTAGGACGACTCGCCGCATTTCTTTCAGGGTTCATGTTGATTTCTGCTTTTGTGAAAAATAAAGTTCTGCCCAAGAGAAAAACTTTAAAACGTTAGTTCAGAGCTTTATTAAAGAAATCATCTAAACAAATGGACTCATTAGAATTATTGACCCAATTCAGGAAAAAGCTACATAGCATCGCCGAGCTTTCGGACGAAGAACGCCTTACCGCCCAAACAATTCGGCACTATTTAGCTTCACTAAATCCGAGTAGAATTATTGAAAATTTAGGCGGGCATGGGCTATTGGTAGAGTTCGATGATGAACTCCCCGGAGCAACTGTTCTTTTCAGAGCCGAGTTAGATGCCCTGCCCATTCAAGAAGTCAATCCATTTCCACATAAATCCTTAAACGACGGAGTTTCTCACAAATGTGGGCACGACGGACATAGTACTATGCTCGTTGGTTTGGCAGAAAGCCTAATCTCGAAAAAAAAAATCAGGGGAAAACTGCAATTATTATTTCAACCCGCCGAAGAAACAGGGGAGGGAGCAAAAAAGGTTTTGGACGATCCACAGTTTCTAGCTATAAAACCCGACTATGTTTTTGCGCTGCACAATATCCCCAACTACCCAAAAGGTGAAATAATTACCAAAACAGCGTCTTTTAATGCCAGTGTAGTTAGTTTGGTAGTGAAATTTTACGGAATTACCTCGCATGCAGCCGAGCCTGAAAACGGGGTAAACCCCGATAGGGCAATCGCTGAACTAATTTTGCAAACTAAATACCTCATAAATCTCGAGGCCGATAGCGAAGAATTTTTGAAAATTGCCACCATTTACACCCGAATAGGCACTGAAGACTATGGAATTTCGGCAGGAGAAGGAGAGGTGCACTTTACCATTCGTTGTTGGACCAACGAAATGCTCGAACGAGTGAAGAAAAAAATAGAACTCATTATTGTAGAATCAGCAGCGCAACATCACCTAGCGTATAAACTAAGCTGGGTATATGCCTTTGCCGCTACCAAAAACGATACTGATGCTACCGTTATTATCAACAAAGCAGCACAAAGTAATGGCTTCACAATTCAGCACAAAAAATATCCTTTTACTTGGGGTGAAGATTTTGGCACTTTTACCCATCAATTTAAAGGAGCAATGTTTGGTTTAGGTGCAGGGCTCAACATGCCCGCACTTCATAACCCCGACTACGATTTCCCCGACGAAATAATGCCTTTTGGTGTAGCAATGTTTGGAGAAATCTTCCGAATAATTCAAAAAGCATTTCACCAAGTTTAAAACGTGTACATTCCCTTACACTCTGTGTTCAAAATCGCCCACTTTTTAATAAAATACGAGGCTTATTATGGTTGTAAGTATTTAAAAATCAATACTTTGAACAAGATGGTTCTTTTTTGGTAACCTCTAAATTGTAATCAATTGAGAAAATATAAACTTCAAAATATCATGAAAAAGTCAATCATTTTATTCGCATTAGTTTTAAGTTTAACTAGTACTGTATTCGCCAGCAACAAAGGCGACAAAAAAGAAAAAGCTGAAAAGCCAACAAGAGAGTTAACACTAGAAGAAAAAGCATTAAAAGAAAAGCTAACATCTGAGTTAGAAGTTTCGCTAAACGAAATACTACAAACCACAGAAACGAAAGTTGAAAAAGTAATAGTTTATAACCTAAAAGGCGAAGTAGTTCAAATACAAGATAGCAATATAGACTTTGATCACTTACCCAAGGGAGCTAGTCTTTTCATGAAAGAAGGTAATACACAGTATTACATGTTATTCTAAATCTTTTCCTCAAAAACTTTTTCTCTGATCGAAAAGAAATAAAAGCTTATTAAAAGCAATTAATTTATTAGAAAACTGGCGGTGTAAATACACTGCCAGTTTTTTTATGTGCAAAACTTTATTAGATAGTCCATCAACTCTCTTACCTTTATGGTCGAAAATTTAATTTAAAACCACAATTTAAGATAAACCTGATGAAGAAACGTACGCTACTTTGTTTAGCACTATTGCTTTCATTTTTTGTGAACGGACAGGTGCAATCCCCTGATGACTTTTTAGGTTACGAGTTAGGCTCTGCCTTTACTTATCACCATAAAATGGTCGATTATTTTAAGTATGTCTCCGAAAAATCAAACAAAGTTCAGCTCTTCGAATATGGCACTACTTACGAACGCCGCCCGCTAATTGCAGCAGTAGTTTCCTCAGAAGAAAACCTCGCCAACATCGAACAGATAAGAAAAAACAATTTAATAAGTGCCGGGCTTATCGAAGGAAAAATCGAAGGCAAGCACCTCCCCATTGTTTGGTTGAGCTACAATATTCACGGAAATGAGGCTGTGAGTATGGAAGCTGCCATGAAAGTGCTGCACACACTCGCAAACGAAGCCGTTGAGGGAGTAAATGATTGGTTAAAAGAAACCGTTGTTGTGCTAGACCCTTGCGAAAACCCCGATGGAAGAGACCGATATGGCAACTGGTACAATAGAACGCAATCTGTAATGCTTAACCCTAACCCAGACTCTTGGGAACACAGAGAACCATGGCCAGGAGGGCGATACAACCACTACCTATTCGATTTAAACCGCGATTGGGCTTGGCAAACACAAAAAGAAAGCCGGCAGCGAATCAGGATTTACCAACATTGGATGCCCCACGTACATGTAGATTTGCACGAAATGGGACCCAATACACCTTATTTCTATGCGCCTTCAGCAAAGCCATTTCACGAAGTAATTACCAAATGGCAAAGAGAGTTTCACGACCAAACAGGCGAAAACCACTCTAAATATTTCGATAAAGAAGGGTGGCTTTTCTTCACGAAAGAAAAGTATGATTTGTTCTACCCAAGCTATGGCGATACCTGGCCTACCTACAACGGGGCAATTGGTTTTACCTACGAGCAAGGCGGCAGCGGCAGAGCAGGCGTTGGGGTAATTATAGAAAACCAAGATACGCTCACGCTAAACGATAGAATTGCGCATCATTATACCTCTTCTCTTTCTACCATTGAAGTAAGCTGGAAGAATAAAGATAAGATGCTCAGTGAGTTTAAAACCTATTTTTCGGAGGGCCTTTCAAACCCTTATGGCGAGTATAAAAGCTTTGTGCTTAAAGGCGATAATAATACTGATAGGCTAAAGGCTGTACTTCACTTATTAGACAGACAAAATATAAAGTATGGATATGCCAATGGCGGACGTGCCACAAGAGGTTTCAGTTATTTAGAAAATAAAGAGGTTTCGTTTGCCCTTTCTTCAGAAGATATTGTGGTGAGTGCTTACCAACCACATTCCCGCTTTGTAAAAGTTCTTTTTGAGCCTAAATCGAACTACGAAGACTCTTTAACCTACGATTTAACTGCTTGGGCTGTGCCTTACATCTATGAGTTAGAAGCTTACGCAGTAAAAGAAAGAGTTGCTATTGCCAACAAAGAGGTGCGTATGTCTTTTAATGCAAATGCCGAAGATGCCGAAGCCACCTATGCGTATTATGCAGAGTGGAAAGATTTTCAAGCCGCTAAATTTTTAGCAGAAATCACTCAAAAAGGCGTAAAAGTACGATTTGCCACAGAGCCATTTACCGCAGAAGGAAAATCGTTCGGAAGGGGTACGCTTGTAATCACAAAGGCAGACAACCGCAAAAAAGCTGACTTCCATAAAATAGTGATTGATGCGGCAAACCACCTTGAACAAACCCTTGTAAAAGCAAGTACAGGTATGGTTACTACCGGAAAAGATTTAGGCTCAAGCACGGTAAAATTTATAGAGCAACCTAAAATAGCGTTAGTGAATGGCGATGGTACTTATGCCACCTCTTTTGGCGAATTATGGCATTACTTTGAGCAGCAGCTTGAGTACCCCGTAACGGTATTAAATACCCGTAATTTCAATTCGGCAGACCTTTCAAAGTATAACACCATTATTTTGGGGGCAGGAAATTATGGCATGATTTCTAGCAATTTAAAAGACTTCATAAGAGAGGGAGGAAAAGTAATTGCACTAGAGCAGGCAATTAGAACATTTGATAGCGATAGCAAAACTTCTTTAGGCGAAGCAAATGATATATACAAAGATGCCCTTTCCCGAAAATATAAGAAAGAAGGCGACGAGTTATTAAGTAAATATGGGGATGCTGAGCGCGAAAGCCTTACCAAAAGTGTAGAGGGCAGCATTTACAAAGTATATTTAGATGAGACACATCCTTTAGCCTTTGGTGATGATAATACGCTGCATTTGATAAAAAGAAATAGCACCTCGTACCCTTACCTAAAATCCGGCTGGAATGTTGGTACGTTCCAAGAAGATAGCCACGTAAGCGGTTTTGTAGGTCATCAACTTAAAGAAGAGCTTAAAAACACACTTGCCGTTGGGGTAGAGCGTTTCGGAAGGGGTAAAATTATTTACATGACCGACTCGCCCATTTTCAGAGGTTTTTGGCATAGTGGAAAATTGTTTTTCGCCAATGCTCTCTTTTTAGTAAATTGATATAAACCCTTGAAGATAGAAGCCGATTGAAAGTGCTTCTATCTTCTTTTTTTTAAAAAATTTAAGTAAAACCGAATTTTGAAGCAATGAGTAAGAAACTGCAATTATTAGCCCTTATAAATTTAGTTTTATTAGCCTCTATTGTAATTTCTCTTACCTGGAAAGAAGATAAAGCAAGTTCGAAAAGCGAAGAAATAGTACTTGCCAACTTGGCAATTGATCAAATAGATAAAATAGTAATTAACCAAAACGAAATTGTGTTATCGAACCGAGTGTGGCAGGTAAATGGCAGGTATACAGCTCGCCCTTCAAAGATTAATACCCTGTTAGGAATACTCTCAAGTATTGAAATTAAAAGAGAAATTTCCCAAGAGACTGCGCAATCAATTAGTAAAGAGACAACTCCGTTTTCAATCCAAATCTATCAAGAAAACCAACCCAGTTCTTCTTTCGAAATAGGCACTTTAGGCTCAGAAATTTGGTTAAAAACAGAAGAAGGTAAAGAGTACTTTGTATATGTACCCGGTTTTTTTTTCAATCTAGAAGATTATTTTGCTGTAACAGAAACCAACTGGCGAGACAAGAGAATCTTAAACACTTCGTGGCAAACCTTACAGTCGCTTTCTGTAAACTACACTGGCGACCCTTCTAACAGTTTCAAAATTATATTCGACTCCACTTTTTATAATGTAGAAGGCATTACACGCATCGATTCAGCCGCAGTGTATAATTACATTGTACTTTATGAGGGTTTTGAGATAAGGAATTTTATAACCGACCAAGAGATTGAAGACAGCTTGAGTAACATAATCCCTCTTTGTACCATAGAAGTGAATGATATCAGCAAAAAACGTGGCGGACGCTTACAAATATATCCGGGCCCACAGTCGGTCTATGGGAAACTCTCAGAAAAAGGCGAGTTAGTCGAACTAGACCCTCGCCTTCTTAGAACATTTTTAGTTAACCGAAATTTCTTTAAAACTCAGTAGCCAACTGTTTCTTTACACCCTCTTCCAACTTCCTGCTACCCACTTTGCCCCCCCGCCTTGCACGGCAACCCAGTAGCCAGGTACGTATTGGTATCCTCGCCTGTTCCTTACTTGTCTTCCTTTTACCCAAGTATATTTTTTCGCTCGTTTATCCCACTGCCAATGCCCTGCCACCCAAACATGCCCTGCTTTTATATATGCAGGTTTTGCTACTACTACTTTGGGTCTTGTTGGCTTTACTTTTACTACAATTTGAGCTGCTGCTTGCGAGTTTAGTAACCATATAAAACCCAATACAGCCAGTGCTAATTTCAATAGTTTCATCATTTATTTGCGTTGATTACGGCCTTTAGATATCCTCATTACGGAAAGGTTTAATTGAGCACATTTCTTTTGCGGAAATTATTCACTTAAAATAATAGTGATTTAGAAAAATTATTGGTTCCTGTGCAGCAGGATACAAATTTTAACTGCAACATACGCTTCAGCGTGTACAATTCGGTTTATCGTGAAGTACTTACATCCTAAAGAATGTAGCTAAAGATATGCTGAACAGTAACAATTATTGATTGTTTATGCCGATACTGTGAAAATATTATCAACTTCACTTTTTACTGCCTACTGTGAGCGTTAAATTTACTATTGCAATATCTCGTAAAACCCAAAACAACTATAAATATGAGTACCGTACTATTTCAGGAAAAGATTGATAGCCTGATAAAGGAAAGTAAATATATTAGTCGCGATTTAAGCTGGTTACAGTTTAACCACAGAGTGCTCGACCAAGCAAGCGACAAAAAAAGAACGGTGTTCGAACGATTGAAGTTTTTGGCAATTACAGCTTCGAACCTCGACGAGTTTTTTATGATTCGTGTAGGAAGTTTATACAATTACCTAGATTATAATAAATCGAGGGTCGATTATTCGGGATTGCGCGAAGACCAGTTTCGGGTTAAATTGCTCGATGATATTTATGAATTTGTAAAAAAACAGAACGACTGCCTATTTAAAGACATCGCCCCTCTGTTTTCTACTAATGGGTTAAACATTAGCCACTTTCACGAAATTACCGAGGATGAAAAAAAGCGGGCACAAGCATACTTTAAGAAAACCATCTTTCCTATGCTTACCCCTATGGTGTACGATTCGTTCCATACATTTCCTACCTTAATGAATAAGCTACTCATTTTTAGCGTAGTAACACGCGAAAAAAATGAGGCAAATAAAGATGGCAAAAAACTTTCTTTCATTCAAATACCACAAAACTTACCCCGTTTTTTTGAAATCCCCCGAAAAGATGAAGTGGTATTCGTACCGATTGAGTCTATCATTCAAGGAAACCTGCAAAAACTTTTTAGAAATGTAGAGATAATTTCTACCGATTTAATCAGAATCACCAGAAATGGCGATTTTACACTCGATGAAAGTGAAGATTTAGAAACCGATTTCATCCAAGAAATTCGCTATAAGCTTAAAACAAGAAGAACAGGAAGAGTAGTAAGGCTTGAGGTATTACCAAATCCCTCTAAATGGATGATTAAGCAACTCAGCGAAAAGTGGGATATAGACGATTATAATATATTCAATAAAAGCGAGATGTTAGATTTGACTTCTTTGTGGCAAATTGTAAAACATCCGGCATTCAAGTATCAAAGCCCTGCGCCTAGAATCCCCGTTAAACCCATTGCCTTAAAAGAATATTCCGCCGATACTATTTTTAAAAGAATAAGAAAAAAGGACATCCTACTTCACCACCCCTTCAATAGCACAGAGCATTTACTGGAGCTTTTAGAAACTGCCGCCGAAGATAAAAATGTACTATCCATTAAAATGACAATTTATCGTTTGGCAGAAGACTCAAGAATAACGGCAGCCATGTTAAAAGCAGCAGAAAATGGCAAACATGTTTCGGCTTTATTCGAAGTAAAAGCGCGGTTCGATGAAGAAAACAATATCAAAGAGTCTCAAAAACTCGAAAAAGCGGGCTGCTTTGTAATTCATGGAATCGGTACGCTAAAAACACATACTAAAATGTCATGCGCTCTTTAGCAATTCCAACACATCAAC
>CAZFQW010000108.1:0-8744 GCA_964521225.1 uncultured Roseobacteraceae bacterium | reverse complement strand
ACCATTTTTGGTTTAGCAGGAACGAACGATATTGAGTTTTTAGGTAGCGAAACAGATTTCTCTGAAACTAATACAGATTTATTGGGTAGCGAAAACGAAGACTCATTAAATAAAATACAAACAGGTATTTTAGGGTTTTGCCATGCCTATTATTTAAATAAAAATACCTATTAGTAAGCTCACCCTAGCGGCAACCCATCAAAAAGTAAAAGTAAATCTAGACTCTTTAGAGGGGGAAACCAGCGACAGTAACACCATGCTCGTCGCCGATGTACCTTACGTTAGTATCAATTTTTGGCAGGATAAGTAGGTGACAAATTTGCTACTTAACAAAAAAACAATGCAAAAAACACCATCACTACAGGTTTAATTGCAAGCTTGTTCAACCTCAATTTTTCTGACCAAACACTCCTAAGAATTAATCTAACCGAAACTCAATGGCGAACCATTAAAGGAGCAAGCGGAACAAGTGCACTCTACCAAACTCATACTAACTGGCAGTATCGCTTCAATACAAAAGTTACCCTAAAAGCAGTTTTAAATACTGGAGGTTTTAAGGGAAGATAAGGCGTTCTCACAACAATTTAAAGATTACCAACAGGGGAAATGTGTCTATAAAACAGTATAACCGAAGAACTAACAGTATCAATACCGAATTTCAGCGCGGTTTATTCCCTGTGCCACGAATACTTTCATGTGCCCACTTAAAATATTAGAGAAAGCGGATTGTATTTCCGAATATTGGGCTATGTCTGAAAATAAAGAATACAACTTGCATAGAACGCAAGTAGCCCCTGAAACCAAAACACAAATTAAGCAAATACTACAAGGGAAAAAATGGGCAATTTCCCTCTCTGGTGGCGGAGTGCGGAGTGTGGCTCACTTGGGCGTTTTACAAGCTTTTGAAGAAACAGGTTTGAAACCTACTGCGCTTTCGGGGTGTAGCTCAGGTGCTTTGGTGGCAGCATTGTATGCCGCAGGGCAAAAGCCCAACGACATCCTCAATAAAGTAAAGACAATTAAATGGTGGAAGCTGATTAAACTTAGCAATCCTTTCAACGGTATTTTACTGACCGATTCTTTTGTGAAGCCATTCTTAAAAGAATTACCCCAAACATTTGAAGCACTTGAAAAGCCCCTTTTTATCAATACAATGGACTTAGCGCAAGGCGAAACATTGGTGTTTAGCCAAGGGGAATTACTCCCTATTTTAAAAGCCTCGATGGCACTCCCCATAATCTGTAAGCCTGTGTTCTGGCAAAATAAGCAATTGTTTGATGGCGGCTTGCTTAACAATTTACCCATAGAACCGCTGCTCAATAAATACGATAGAATTGTTGGTGTACACACCAATTTTATTGGCTCATCAAAAAAGACGGAAATTAGCGGCATTCGAAATATAATGGAGCGTACCCTACAACTAAGCATCGCCCAAAGTGCGGGAGGTAAGAAAGAATTATGCGATGCATGGATAGAGCCGAAGGAAGTAGGGAATTACAGTGTGTTTGATTTTAAAAACACAGATGAAATTTATAACATCGCCTATGAATATACTCGGAATAGGTTGCAAGAGGAGTAACGGCGCAATCTTGCTTGTATGATTTTAAGATGATTTATATAGAATTTTTAAAGAATTATTGAAAATGAATAGAAGGTTACATTTAAAGAAAATATATATTAAGTACGTTTGCATATATTTTTCTGTAGCGCTGCTATCAATAAAATATTATCTAAGTGCTTATGTACTTAGACGAAATTAAGTATCAATGCAAATTAGGGCTTATCGCCTTCTTTTTTGAGTCTAAAGAATAAATTTTGGTGCATTCTGAGTTTGCGAAGAATGGCGATTTATTAAAAAGGCACAAGCAGAAAAATAAAAACCCCACTTAACTCAATAAATGGGGTTTTAAAATCATCTATAAGAAATTCTTATTTCAAGAACTCATACACGCCGGCAACGCCTTGCCCACCACCCACACAGGCAGTTACTATACCGTATTTCTGCTTACGGCGGCGCATTTCGTTGAATAACTGAACCGATAGTTTCGCTCCTGTACAGCCTAGCGGATGCCCTAAGGCAATTGCTCCACCGTTCACATTCACAATTTCAGGGTTCAAATCAGTGGCTTTCATTACTGCTAACGATTGCGCAGAAAATGCTTCGTTTAATTCAATTTGCTCAATATCGTTTAGCGTTAAGCCCGCTTGCTTTAATGCCTTAGGAATTGCCTCTTTCGGCCCAATCCCCATCATGCGAGGATCTACTCCAGCACTAGCATACGAAACCATGCGAGCAATTGGCTCCAAGTTAAATTCTTTCACCATTTTCTCTGACATTACCATTACAAATGCAGCACCATCGGAAGTTTGCGAAGAGTTGCCCGCAGTTATCTGACCACCATTTTTGAAAGCAGGTCTTAGCTGACCTAAACCTTCAACCGTACTTTTTCTTGGGCCTTCGTCGGTATCTACTACGTATTCGCGCGAGTGCTTTTTGCCATCGGGACCAATAAATGTTTCATTCACTTTTACGGGAACAATGTCGTCTTTGAATCTGCCTGCGGCAATTGCAGCCAAGGCTTTGTTGTGAGAGTTGACCGAAAACTCATCGGACATTTCACGGGTGATGTCGTACTCTTTTGCTAACTCCTCTGCTGTTAAGCCCATGCTTAAATAATACTCTGGGTGCTCTTCTGCCAAGCGGTAGTTTAATGCAGTTTTGTAACCTAACATGGGCACCATCGACATCGACTCTGTGCCGCCGGCAATGATGCAATCTGCCATGCCTGTGCTAATTTTGGCACTTGCCATCGCAATTGCTTCCAAGCCAGAACCGCAATAGCGATTTACAATTACTCCGGGAACATCTACGGTATCAAAGGCAAGTAGTGAAATCATTCTGCCCATCTGCATTCCTTGTTCGGCTTCGGGGATAGCGCAACCACAAATGAGGTCGTCCACTTGCTTGTTTTCTAAGCCGGGAACTTGTGCCATTAAGTGCTTAATTACATCTGCTGCTAAATCGTCGGGGCGGTAAAATCTGAAACCCCCTTTCTTTGCCTTTCCTATGGCTGTTCTATATCCTTTTACTATATATGCATTCATAATTTTAGTGTTTAGTGATAAGTTTAAAATTTTGAGTTGTTTTTAATTACTCAGATTAAGAGAGTACATCATTCCAAAAAATTCCACAGCGTAGTAAGGAATTATTTGGAATCTGCCTGTGTATAGCACTTTGCTGCTAGCTGGCAGATACTGAATAAAATCCTGCGTTTCGCTTGTGTTTTTTCAGTATGACGGGTACATGAATTTAGTTTCTCAAAGGTTTTCCTTTAAATAAAATACTTTGGATACGCTCCAACGTTTTTGGCTCTGCCGTTAAACTTAGAAATGCCTCTCTTTCTAAATCGAGAAGATACTGTTCTGAAACCTCTGTGGGTTGCGAGAGGTCTCCACCGTTGATAACGTAATTGAGTTTCCTCGCAATTTTTGCATCGTGCTCACTTGCATATTTGCCGTAAACCATCCCTGTAATCGCTGCATTGAAGGTAGCAAGGCCTGCCTTTCCTTGTACTTTGATATTCTTATTTTCTGTGGGTTGTGTATAACCAGCTTCTGCAAGCTCAATTGCACGTTGCTTGGCATCGCTCAATAAACGAGAACGGTTTAAGGTTACTCTACCTTTGCTGTTAATATAATCCATAGCCATGGCTTCGTGTGCCGAAGTGGCCACTTTTGCCGTAGCAATATTGGTGAAGTATTTTTCTAACACGTTAAATTCTGGGTCGCCTTTACCATACTGAAGCGATGCACGCAATGCCATCTCTTTAGTACCGCCGCCTCCAGGGATTAAACCAACACCTACTTCAACTAAACCCATGTAAGTTTCTGCATGTGCTTGGATAGCATCGCAATGCATGGAAAGTTCACAGCCTCCGCCTAAAGCTAAACCTGCCGTTGCTGCAACCACCGGGATAGAAGAGAAGCGAGTACGCATCATTGTCTGTTGGAACTGCGCAATCATCATGTTGATTTCGTCATACTCTTGCTCGCCAGCATACATAAATACCATAGCAAGGTTTGCACCTGCTGAAAACTGAGCGGCTTCGTTACCAATTACTAAGCCTCTGTAGTCTTTTTCTGTAAGCGTAATAGCTGTATTGATGCCTTCTATAGTTTCAGCACCTAAAGCGTTCATTTTGGTGTGGAACTCTAAACCAAGGATGCCATCGCCGTAATCAAATAAGGTTGAACCTGCATTTCCCCAAACTTTATTGTTTTCACGAAGTGTATCGAGGATGATAAGCCCTTCTGTACCCGGAATTATTTTATAAGATTTAGAATCTATATCATAATATTTCTTTTTCCCGTTTTCCGATTTGAAGAACGAAGTAGCACCACTAGCCAACATATCGTACACCCATTGAGCGGGCTTTTCCCCTGCGGTTTCCATTTTATCCACAGTTTCTTTTACGCCTAATGCGTCCCACGTTGCAAATGGGCCTAGTTCCCAACCGAAACCAGCGCAAACGGCTTCATCTATTCTATAAACTTCGTCGGAGATTTCAGGAATTCTAAATGAGCAATATCGGAATAAATCGTAGAAGGAAGCACGGTAAAATTCTCCTGCTTTGTCGTCGAAATTTGCGAGAATTTTGATACGCTCTCTTAGGTCTTCAACCTCTTTTACTTTAGCCAAAGCATCGAAGGATACTTTCGTTTGCTCGCCGTACTCAAAAGTTTTAAGGTCAAGCGCTAAAATCACTTTTTTCCCGTTTTCGTCTTTACTTTTCTTGTAATAACCTTGCCCGGTTTTGTCGCCTAACCATTTGCGGTCGTACACTTCCTGCACAATTTTAGGGAGTTTGAATTGCGCGCGCGATTCGTCGTTGCTAAGGGCAGCGTATAAATTGTTCGATACGTTTACCATTGTATCTAAACCCACCACATCGGTACTTCTGAACGTAGCAGATTTTGCTCTACCAATTACAGGGCCGGTTAACTTATCGACCTCATTCACGGTTAAGCCCATTTTTTCAATGGTGTGCATCCCCGACATGATGGCATATACACCAATTCGGTTGGCAATAAATGCGGGGGTATCTTTACAAAGCACCGTTTCTTTTCCTAAGAACAAATCGCCATAGTGCATCAAGAAATCAATAATTGCCGGGTCGGTTTCTGGCCCAGGGATAATTTCCAATAAGCGCAGGTAGCGAGGCGGGTTAAAGAAGTGCGTTCCGCAGAAGTGCTTACAGAAGTCTTCACTTCTTCCTTCTGCCATCATGTGCATGGGTATCCCCGAGGTGTTAGACGTAATTAACGTACCGGGCTTTCTGTATTTTTCTACCTCAGTATATACTTTTTGTTTGATGTCGAGGCGTTCTACAACCACCTCAATGGTCCAGTCGCAATCGGCAATTTTAGGCATATCTTCATCGAAATTACCCGTTTCAATAAGTCTAGCAGCAGTTTGCTCAAATACAGGAGAGGGATTTGATTTGATAGCGAAAGCTAGTGAATCGTTCACAATGCGGTTTTTTACCGCAGGATGCGCCAGCGTTAAGCCTTTCGCTTCTTCTTTTGCGCTGAGCTCTCTTGGAACAATATCGAGCAAAAGTACATTAACGCCAATATTTGCAAAATGACAGGCAATACGCGAACCCATCACACCTGAGCCTAAAACGGCAACTCTTTTAATACTTCTGTTTTTCATTGTTTAAAATTGGTTAAAGAATAAATTTGAAGAGGGCGAACCCTCATGGTTTTATATCAAAATTTTGCTTTTTCTTCTGTAATCCCCTTAGCGGCAAGTTTAATTTGCACATCTTCCAGAATCTCTTCGTAATGATTTTCAATGACCCTATGAATTTTTTCAATGACTTGGAAGAAGACGGCAAACTCACTTTCCCCAATTTTTTCTTCTAGTTGGCTGTGGAAAGATTTTACCGTTTGCCTCGAAAGTTCTCGTTTCAGTTTCCCTTTTTCAGTCAAATGAATCATTACCTTGCGTTTGTCTTCTTTGTCAGACTTCTTTTCAATGAGTTCATTCTCTTCTAATGATTTTAACATTCGAGTTAAACTGCGGGCTTCCATACCCATTAGAGGCGCAATTTTAGTAGCAGGAGTGCCATTTTCTCGGTCTATGTTCAATAATACAAATCCTAGGGAGTGGGTCATGTCATATTCTGTACCTAGCATATTGTACATCTTCGAGATTGCTAACCAAGCTGCTTTAATGCTGAAATCAACCGATCTTCTTTTCTTGTCTTCTTGTACTTCCATTAAATCCGTTTTTTTGTGTTGTTGGTAAGAATGCTTGTTAGTTAGTCTAACAAATATAGAAAATTTATTATGCATGCATAACAAATTTGAAAAATCTCTTTCAAAATATCAGAGAACCGATAGGGTTTTCAGGAGGTTTTACTGTTATAATTGTGTAGTACCTTTGCACCTAAAATTAGTAAACATGGAAAACACAATAGTAAATAGAGTGGCGAGTAGCCCCATAGTAACACTCGATTTGAGTGAATATAAAATAGAAGGAGAGCGAGTAATGTACGATTTAAAAGACAATCTTTTCCAAGGGCTTGTTTTGCGAGAGAAAGATTTCCGCACCTTTTTAAAAGAACACGGTTGGTCGGTTTATGCCGGAAAACACGTGGCAATTCATTGTTCGGCAGATGCCATCATCCCTTCGTGGGCGCAAATGTTGCTCACTACTTACCTAGCCCCCCACGCCGAAACCGTAGTATATGGCAGCTTTAACGATTTAGAGAAGCAAATTATCCAAAAGATGCTTGCCAACATCAATGTGGAAGCCTTAACAAACCGTCCTGTAGTTGTAAAAGGTTGTGGTGATATTCCTTTCCCAGAATACATTTATGTGCAGCTCACCCAAATGCTGCTTCCCGTTGTAAAAAGTTTAATGTTTGGCGAGCCGTGTAGCACCGTTCCTATTTACAAGAAAAAAACAGCAAAATGATTGAAGAGGGAAGAAGGCCATTAAACGGCTCAGAAAAAGAAGCACTCAACAATTGGCAAAATAAGCTTGAAAGGACAGTTAAGGCTAGAAAAATTCTTTTTATCCTGACTTTAGTGCTGCTTTCTCTTATTGTAACCGTCAGTGTTTTTGTGTTGCGAGATGGAGAATACAATAAGCTCTTGCTTTTTTTAGGGGGAACTGTCTTGCTCTATTTAGGACTTACTTTTTGGAGCAACCGGCAGCAGTATTTAGCCAGTAATAAGCTAATAGACCAAATAAAATATGCCATTCAGCAAAATGAAGCGAGAGTAATTACCATCAGTTGCCAAAAAGCATTTTTAACCAAACACGATTTCACTTTTGGATACCTCTTTTTAGATGAAAAATCGAATGGTTTTTTTATAGAAAATGATGCAATTACCCAACAGGCTCAACTTCCCAATTCCGATTTTGACATCATTCAGGTGTTTGATGAAGAAGATAACCTGCTCGATATTTTTACAGAAACGAGGGGCATCGCCTTAGAAAGCCTTGAGGTAGAAGAAGAAGTTCTTCAAAAAATACTAAAAAATGGAAATGAAAATAGCGATAAGGGGTATTTGGTAACGAGTGAATGAGTGATGTATTCTTACTATTGTTTTTGTACAACTCTATTTTAACCAAGAATTTCCCATAACCATTTAATCGTAGGATGAAAGCGTGATAAGCTAAGTAAACCAGTCGAAGGGAGTTCCCGCATTACCCCCTTCGACTTCTTAAATTAGATAGATAGCCTCACTCAAACAAAATAAAATTTAAGGCATCTTTCAATTGGCTGAAATGGATAGGACTGTGTTCTTCCCCTGCCACAATTTGGAATTGATGTTTTACCCCTGCTTTGGTAAGTGCGTTTTTTGCGTTTTTTGCGCCTTTCATTCTAACTTCTTGCTCATACTCTCCCATACCAATAAAATACCTAAAATCGTTTTTTACTTGGCGTTCCGTCGCTCCTTTTTCAGTATATCCACAGCGGCTGCCCATCACAATTGCTCCTTTAAAGGTTTCGGGGTAGCGCTGCGAAATGGCCCAACCTAAATCGCCACCGAAGGAAAACCCAATTAATACCACTTTGCTTTTGTCGAAATTGTATTTTTCTCCGAAGATTTCTAAATCCTTCAAAATTCTGTTTTCGTACCGATAAATAGCGACTTCAAAGCCTTCCCAACTGTGGTCTTTGGTGCTGCCTGCGTCGTGGGGAATCATGGCAATGAAAGTCTTTGCCTCCGAGTTGTTTTTGAACAAGCCTTTAATTAAGCTAGTAAGCATAGCGTTGGTTCTGCCATCGGATATCTCTTCTTGCTTTTGTTCCTCTTCTGCTATTTGCGTTTCCATAAGCTTATCCATATACACTTCTACTTCTTCGTTAGTGGGCATTCTTCCTAGAGAGTCGATGAGGTACTGTAAATCGACTTGAATCATATTGCCTGATGTCATCTGATTTGAAGCCGGTTGAACATCGGACTGAAAAGCATATCCATTAAATAAATCGTAACCACTTCCTCCGGCAAAAGGCAGAAAAATCACTACAGGATATTTTTTGTTTGCGTTGTAGTTTTCGGGCAGTAAAACTTGGCTAGGCAGCTCTATTTCGAGTTGGAAATTAGGATTTTGTTGAAGTTTACGAGGACTTTGTGCAAAGCAAGCGATACAAATTGTGTACAGTAAAGCAGTAGTTAGCAGTGTTTTCATAAAGGGTGCATTAAGTGGTAACCTCGAATTA
>CAZFQW010000107.1:0-8764 GCA_964521225.1 uncultured Roseobacteraceae bacterium | reverse complement strand
TGGCTAAGTTATCTTCACTTCAACTCAAGTCGTCATTCATTCTCTATCCTTCTCGTTAAGGTCATTCATTAGCTCCCGAAAAGTCAATTGCAATTGCTGCGTTCTTTCCTCTGTAAACTCGCTGAGCTCGCATTTTTTCAGAAAAACATCTTCGGGGGAAACTTCTTCTAGGTGTTGGGTGAAACTGCTATAAATATCAAAGGCATTTTTGTTTTCAATTCTGATTTTCAGGATTTCAAAATGGGCATTTTGCGCACCCTCTGTTCGTATTTGCTCTTCTATTAAAGCATTGGCACTTTCAGGGTTTTCCACAATTACTTCTACCCAATGAGGAAGCCGGCTATCTGTATCAATATTTTTAAGTTTTGAAAACACATTTTCTAGATTGCCTTTCAATCTTAGGAGTTTTCTGGGGGAGGGAATTTCTTTTGCCGTAATATGTTTCAGTTCCGATTTTTCAAATGCAATAATATTGACCAACTTTCTATCTAAATACTCGCTAAAACTCAGGGGAATTAAAGAACCCGAATACCTAATTCGCTCTTGTTTTCCTACAATTTGGGGTTTGTGCAAATGCCCAAGTGCTACATACTGAAAAGCATCAGGGAAAATATCGGCAGCAACTTGCCCCAAATTACCCAAGTGGATATCTTGTTCGGAGTCGCTTAGCGTGCTGCCACTTACATACAGATGCCCCGTAGCAATCACAGGAATTTCTTGTTCTCCTCTCACCTTTGTAATTGTATCAGCAATTTGTTGGTAATGTTCTGCAATTGCTCTGCGAATATTTTTCACCCTTTCTTCGGCAGTTTCACCGGTAATACTAAACCGCAAATCTCTATCTCTAAGAAATGGAACGGCAGCGATAAGGCAATCGGTTTCCCCCGATTCTTTATCTTGTAGGGCAATAATTTCTTGCTTATAATCTGTTTCGCCCTCGGCATTTCTGACGGCACTTCCTACAATATAAATATTAAGGTTTTTTAAAAGTTCCGAAGGCGCATTTAGCAAAGAAGGTGAGTCGTGGTTTCCGCCAATAATAACCACGTGTTGGCAAGAAGTTGTTAATAAATTCCTTAGAAATTGATAATATTGTGTAAGAGCATAGTTAGGCGGGTTGGCAGCATCAAAAATATCACCGGCAATAATCAGAATATCAACCTCCTCATTATCAATAGTTTTAATAAGCCAATCGAGCACTATTTGGTGCTCTTCTTTCCTGTCAAATTCTAATAAACGTTGTCCTAAATGCCAATCTGCCGTGTGTAGTAACTTCATATTAAAAATGCTATTGTCAGTTCATTAATTTGCACACCTTAAAGTAATTATTTAAGTTAGCACTGTCATGTTGGGATGATGACTAAAAATGATATTTGATGGGAGCGTTTTAAGTGAAAAATAACAGTAAGGCCAATGCTTTACCACTTCATTTCCCACAGTAATATACATATAAATCGGAACCCTCACTATACTCGTCTGTTACTAATTTGCATCTCTTACTATCTTTTCACAACAAATTGAATTTATGATATATTAAACTGTAAGTAGTATGAACTTTAATGTTAAAAAAGAAATTGCCAATCAGAGCCAACTCATTAAAATTTTAGTGGGTTTGCTTGTCGGTGGTGGACTTTTGACGTATTGGGTTTATGGCAGTGCTCAAAGCAACGAAGAGCTTGCACAAATCCAAGCATTGGAGATGGATAGAAATGAGCTAGTGCGCAATAACGACAATTACCAAGCACAATTGCGTATGCAGGCTGCTACCATCAACGAGTTGCGCGAATCGCTCCGTGATAATACGGAGCAAATGGAAAAATTGAAATCGAGACTTTCCCAAAAAGAAGAACAACTCAACTTTAAAGGAGAGGAAATTGACATTAAGCAAGGAAGCATAAGAGGCCTAACACAACAAATAGGAGGGCTGAAAGACGATAAGGACCGATTACATGACATCATTGAAGCAAAATCGAAAGAATTAGAAGCACTTTCTGAAAGAAATAAAGAGCAGAATATCATCATTCAGAAAAACTTAGACCAAATCGCTACTTTCCAGAAAGAGTTAAGTGAAACGCGAAAAGATTTAGAAGCGTCGCTGAAAGAGCAAAAGGTATTGATAGACAGGAATACGACTTCTCAGAATGAACTGAAAGAACTGAAAGGGCAGTTGACTACGCTTCTTACTAATTTAAGCGATACCAAATCAGAATTAAATAGAACGAAGATTGATTTAAGTGATGTGAGCACCGAGCTGCGAATTTTGAAAGAATATCAACCTTTTGAAGTAGAAAAAGCAAAGCAAACCGCCATTGCCGAAACACAACAAAAAGCAGTTGAGCAGTCGGGCGCAGAGGTTTACAGAACGCTTTCGATTTTAGGGCTTATTCTTATTATTATGTTGGTGATTTTCGTGATTTATGTTTTGCAGCAAGGAAGCGATGCACTAAAAGCAGGCTTTAGAACAGCCACCAAAAAAGTTTAAACCAACTATTTTAATATAATTGGAGGTCAAGGAATTACTTGGCCTTTTTTTGTGTTCGAGATTTAACATATTAAAATATCTAAATATATAACTGTGTTGTATTAGTTGGTTAATCTTAAATATCTTTGTGAGCAACCTTAAAATACGTTTACTCAAATAATTGATAACAATGATAGAAAAAATAAAAAGCCTTTTGGGTTTAGGAGCTTCGTTCCCAAACCTTCCTGACGCAGAATTTAGAGGTGCTGTGAAGGCAGCTAAAAAGCCTGTAATTATTGATGTACGAAGCAAAAGCGAGTTTAATAGAGAAAAAATTCCTAATGCCATGAACGTCGATATTTTTAGCCCCAACTTTAATGAGAGAGTGAGCAATATGGCCCCTAACAAACAATATTTTTTGTATTGCCAAAGTGGGATGCGTAGCAAACGAGCTTGCCGCCGAATGTTAAAATTAGGCTTTGAGGAGGTAACTAATCTGAAAGGAGGAATTATAAACTATACCGGAAAGACTGTATGATGCTTCACCTTAAACAGTGGTGGAATAATCTCTTTTTCGTAGTGCTACTTTGTGTAACATTGGGTTTGGCACCATACATTCCTGAGCCGCATGTTTATGGAAAAATAAAATGGATATTAGGAGGGGCTAACGGAATGCAAATGATGGATTATTTCGATTTTTTGATGCATGGTTTCCCATGGTTTTTATTGATTCGAATTATTATCCTAAAACTGAAATTATTATTCACCTTTAAAAATAAATAAAATGGCAAATTTTAATGACTTAATTAATAAATCTGATATACCTGTTTTGGTAGATTTTCATGCAGATTGGTGCCAACCATGCCATATTTTAGCACCCATTATAAAAGAGGTAGCCAACGATTTTGCCGACGATTTAAAAGTGCTGAAAGTGAATATAGATAAAAACAAAAAAGCGGCTATTAAATTTCAAATAAAGAGCATACCTACTTTGATTTTGTTTTATAAAGGTAAAATATTGTGGAGAAGCTCAGGAGTGATGAAAAAAAATCAGTTAATAAGCCAATTAACACCACACATAAAAAATAAGGCAAAGGCCTAAAGCTCAATCGCATCGTAAACTTGGGCAATACGATAGCCTTGTTTTAAAACAAACTCAGCTTGTTGGCTAGTGGTATCAATTACGGCGTTTGTATGGTTAAAATGTATAAAATGAATTTTTTGTTTCTCGCTTAAAGGAAGCGATTGAAATAACTCCATGCTTTCTATGATAAAGGAATAGGGGACTTCCTCGATATTTCTATCGGGGATTTCCTCATTATCGTGGGAGGTAGCGTCTACAAAAGCGTAATTTACTTTGGCAATTTCTTCTATAATATTTAATTCCCATTTTCTCCATTTATTAATATCGGGAATAAATAAAACCGATTCGCGGGCCACTACCCCTAAAGCAACTACTTTTCTGTTTTTATCGGGAGAATCGAAAAGAAAGTTGCAGCATTTTTTTTTGCAGCCAATATGGGGAGAAACCCCATTTTAAATCGTACCTAAAACTACTTACGCCAACTCTTGGCTATGTGCCAAGCGAATTACAACCCCTTCTAGTCGGTCGTCGATAGGTACTTGGCAAGCTAAACGGCTTTCCTCCGAAGCGTTGGGAAGCGTATCGAGCATATCGAGTTCGGCATCGGTAACTGCCTCGTGCAAATTTCCCTCTACCACTTCTATATGGCAAGTGGCACAAAGCGCCATGCCTCCACAAGTTGCTTCAATGGGGTAGCCATCACCTTTTAAAACTTCCATTAAATTTAAGTTCATATCGGTAGGAACTTCCATTTCTCGGCGATTACCGTTTTCTTCTTCTATAAAAAACTTTACGTCGTTCATTGTCTTTATTTCAGGTTATAAGTTCTTCGACAAAATTAATTTATATTTAATGTGAGATAACTATCTGAAAATGAGATACTTTTTCTCAAATTAAATTAGGACGCGTCCTTAGTTGATTTTATTTTTAAGCTAAAACGATTCAATACCATTTACGGTAGTGTATTTCAAACTCGCTTTTTTGTTGGGATAAACGTGCTTAAAGGCACTGTGCGACATCAGGGCGGCTTCGTGGAAACCACAGAGAATTAACTTCAATTTCCCCTCGTAAGTATTAATATCGCCAATAGCATATATGCCATTAATGTTAGTAGAGTAATCTTTGGTATCCACTTCTATGGCATTTTTATCGATGTTTAAGCCCCAATTGGCAATAGGCCCCAATTTTGGGCTTAATCCAAATAAAGGAATCAGTGCATCGGCTTTAATTTGAATTTCCTCCTTTGCTTTGTTGGTAATATGTACCGATGCCAAAGTTTCGGCTCCGCTAAGTGCTTTTAAGTTACTATTCAGGTACAAGTCTATTTTCCCCGCTTTGGCAAGGTCAATCACCTTTTGGGCAGAGTCGGGTGCACCTCTGAAACTACTGTTTCTATGAACAAGCGAAACCCTTTCGGCAACATTGGCAAGGAACAAAGTCCAGTCGAGGGCAGAGTCGCCACCACCGGCAATTACCACCTGCTTCCCTCTGTACCCTTCGGGGTCTTTTACTAAATATTGCACTCCTGCTTTCCCTTCAAATTTTTCTAGGTTTTCTAACACAGGTTTTCGGGGCTCAAAACAACCTAAACCTCCTGCAATTACGATTACTTTGGTTTGTATTTCGGTATTTTCAGAAGTTTTTAAGAGGAAATCGCCACCATCGAGCCGCTCAATTGAATCTACCCTTTCGCCTAAGGTAAACGAAGGATTGAAGGGCTTCGCCTGTTCCATCAATTTGTCAACCAATTCTTGCGCATTTATAGTGGGGTAGCCCGGTACATCGTAGATAGGTTTCTGAGGATAAATCTCTGAAAGTTGCCCACCTACTTGGGGAAGGGCATCAACCAAATGGCAGCGCATTTTTAGCAATCCGGCTTCAAAAATGGCAAATAGCCCAACAGGCCCTGCGCCAATAATACATATATCTGTCTGAACCATGTTCTGTATAAAATTTGATTTCTAGTGAATAAAACGATAGTTAAATTATAATGTTTACTATAATAACTATTATTGGGGTAAATAATTAGGACTTCATTTTAACTGTTCCAATCAACAATAAACCTGCAATCAGGCGGTTAAGCAAAAGGAAAACAAGCTGTAGAACCTATGAGAACCCTTATCCTGATTTTTTTCTTTTTGCTGATGAATAACCTACCAATGAATGCGCAAGCACTCAAAGAATATCAATGGAAAAACCGTGTGATTTTACTGTTTAGTCCTTCTGCCGAACAGGAAGACTACCGAAAGCAATTAGCCTTATTTAAGGAGCATGAAAAAGAGATGAAAGAGCGTGATATAGCGCTATTTCACATTTTTGAAAGCGAAGGGAAGAATCCAAAAGGAGAGAGGCTTTCCCCAGAAGCCGTACAAAAATTGAGGAAACAATATGCCCCTAACGCTGCCAATTTGCAGTGCTTACTCATCGGGAAAGATGGAGGAAAAAAGCTTTCAGAATTGGGAATACTTTCCATAAAAAAACTATTTGCCACCATAGATGCCATGCCCATGCGACAAGTAGAAATGCACAGAAACAAGAAATAGCACTGTGTTAACTGCTTCAAAATTAGTTAATTAAAACATTTAACAAGTTTTTGTGAATGTTTTGATAAACTTTACCACTGTAAATAAACGTAAATGGATAGAGAATTGATTAGCTTTGCTATAAAGAATTTTACTTTGATGAATAGATTTTACACAGCCTTGGTTTTATTGCTTATTTCGTTTAACTCTAATGCTCAATTTACATCAGTAGCCAATGGTGATTGGAATAATTGTAATACTTGGGAGACATGTGCTTTACCATTAGCCGACCGGATTCCTGATGCTGGAGATAACGTTACGATAAAAGATGGATATGATGTAACCGCAACTGGATTAACCATATCAATAGATAGTTTAACGATTACAGATAATTCAAGTCTGACGCTTGATAATACTTCTTTCACTACATCTGGTAATCTTGATTTAGGGAATAATACTGATTTTACTTTAGGAGGAGGCAGTGAGGTAAATATAGGAGGGAACCTTGTATATCAGAGTAATGGAAGTAATATAGACGTTCAAGGAAGTACAGGTGGAGGAACCTTAAATATTGCTGGATGTGCGCAAAACCCCAATGGAACTCTGAGAGACCCTACAGGGGGAAATCCAGTTGATCAAACTAATTTATCTTTTTGTTCTTCATGTCCTTCTGGAACTCAATATGGTGCAGGTTGTGGAAACATTACTCAACCACCAGGTTGTACAATTCCTACTATTCCAGTGGAGCCAAACTGTCCCTCTGTAGCGGCTGGGTATAAAGAAATGAAAGTTACTGGTGGAACTGACCAAGAAAATATTAGTAGTAATGATGGACAATATTTTATTGATGCCGGAGGCACTTTAGAACAAATAAATGTCTCAGGTATTAGAAATACGCTTATTATTTGCAATGATGTAACAATAGATCAGTTAAGTATTAGTGGCGATATGGATATTTTCATTAAAAGTGGAGCAACCGTTACATTTGCAACAGGTTTATCTATAAATAATGGTATAAATCTCATTAATTACGGTACTGTAATTTTCGATGTAGCGGCTGTAAATTTATCAGGGGCAAAGGCAATAAGTTTTGTCAATGCAGCCGCAAATTCAATACTAGATTTTAATAATCAACTGCAGATTAACGGCACCAATGCAAAATTTTACAGTGTTGCAAGTAGCACAATAGAAATTAATACACTTGATATAAACCCTAATCTCAACGAAGACATATTTGTCTTAGGCGATAAAGCTATACTAGACGTTAATAATTTTAATTCTAATAACCAAACAAATCCTGTTTGTGCTACAAGTTCGTGTGCGTTGGTTAACATTAACACAGTTGGAAATGGATTTGTAAAAGATTTATCAAATCAGGCTGCAGTTAGTGTTTGTTCTGTGAATGGTTCTGCCAATTTAGACCCAGGTTTAGCTACAGTTACACCCACATGTCCTGCAATTTGTAATACCAAACTTCCCATCACTCTAATCAGCTTTGAGGCTATAAAAAAGGAAAATGCTGTAGAATTAAAATGGCAAACGGCAGCCGAGTTCAACAACAATTACTTCGCAGTAGAACGCTCTAGCAATGGCTTCGATTTCAGCGAAATTGAGCGAGTAGAAGGGGCAGGTAGTTACGTGGGTTTGCTCAGTTACCACACGGTAGATGCTGCCCCACTAGCAGGGCAATCGTACTATCGCTTAAAGCAAGTAGATTTTGATGGGAAATTCACCTATAGTAAGGTAGTCTCTCTTTTTACAACGGCACAAACCTCTGCCTTTCAAGTATATCCGAACCCCGTTACGAAGAGCGAAAATCTCAACATTAACTTCAACCAACAAAGTTCGGGGGTGGTAAGCTATGCGGTGTACGACGTGCTAGGAAGAAACATTTTAACCGAAAATGCCTATTTCTCGCAGGGGCAAAACACCCTTTCTATCTCTACAGAAAATATGCATAATGCCCATTATTTTATAAGAATGATTACTGCCGACGGCGCATTGAATACAACACGGTTTGTGGTGAGATAAACCAGATGCGTTGGTGGGTTCATAGCTAATCTTATTGTTTTGCTTGATTAAGCTTCGGATTCTGTTAATTTCGTTGCAGAAATTCAACAGAATCTTGCCATGAAATCTACAAAAAAAGCTCTTTTGTGTTTTAGCCTCACGTTTTCCCTCTTTTTTTGCGCTCCCAAATCGGGGAACGAATCGCCTTTGTATGCCCCTCCTGAGCCAATCACACTTTCAGCATTTGAAACAAAAATTAAAGAGTGGCATGCTTCCGATTTACTAAAAACGGCATCGGTAGGAGTGTGCGTGGTTCCGCTCGATTCTTCCAAGAATTTACTTGCTTACAATGCTCATCAAGCTTTGGCAACGGCATCTACCATGAAGGCAATCACTACGGCATCTTCTCTATTAGTTTTAGGAGAAGATTTTCGTTTTAAAACTCGGCTTGAACACGACGGAGAAATAAAAGACGGCATCCTGAAAGGAAATTTATATATAAAGGGAGGAGGAGACCCCATTTTGGGTTACCAAAAGTATGCCGGTGAAAGTATGGAAATGCTCTTTGCCAAGTGGGGCAATTTGCTGAAAGAAAAGTACAGCTTAACCACTGTTGAAGGGGCAGTAATTGCCGACCCTACCATTTTTGAAAGTCAGCTTGCTGCCGATACTTGGAGTTGGGAAGAC
>CAZFQW010000106.1:0-8862 GCA_964521225.1 uncultured Roseobacteraceae bacterium | reverse complement strand
AGAAAAACATAAACTCTACTTTGAATTTGGTTGCATAAAAACGAAGGGAGGACAGCAGGTTCGCAGAAGGGGGCAGAACCTGCCGCAATAATGCATTCTTTCTTTGCCACCTGCAAAGCACAACAGGTGAATCCTTGGGAATGGCTCAATGATATTCTCAAAAGCACCAGTCAACAGCCTGCCAACCAAATCGAAGAACTCTTGCCCCCTAAACTGAAAGGAAGTTAACAAGGTGTAGTTGCTCGGAGGAATACACAAATTATTTATTTTCGTTTAGAATATTTTAAAAATAACTACATTAATAATTGCGATTACTATAGCAAAAGCCAGTGCCCACCAAAAGCTTTTAATTTTAAGCCCTGAAAGAAGCCAATCGGCCAGCATTAGAATAAGTGCATTAATCACCCAAATAAAAAGTCCGAGGGTAAGGAATGTTACAGGGAAGGCAAAAAATTCTAAAATAGGTTTCACAAAAAAATTGAGGAGCGAAATCACCAACGCCGCAATTAGTGCGTGTAAGAAGTTCTTTACTTCAACCCCTTTTAACAAATAGCCCGCTAAAAAAATAGCTACTGCATTTACCAATAATGTAATCATAGTTTAGAAAATTTTATATAAAAAAAATTAAATCGAAATATAACAAAAAGTGTGTTTTAAATTGGCTTTGATAAGCAGAAAGAATTAGATGCTATGTTCTCAGTCATGCAATAAATTTTCAATCTTTTTAATATTACTTTGAATCGGAGAAATGGAAACAGTAGTTTCTCCATCAATCACATAAAAAAGATATTCTGTATTATTTCCGATTACCCTAGCTTTTACTACTTCGTTATCGGTAAAATAAATTTTATGTAACATCTTAATTTCTTTTTTTTTGATTGAACTAGAAATTTTTAGACCACCGCCAACACCTGCCCCTAAATACATAGAAAAAACACCAATGGCTGCCGTACTTATAAAGAAATTTCTTTTTATAAACTTGCTAAGTTTTGTATCTAGTTTAGGTTCTATCCCCTTCTCTAAGAATTTTTTTTTCTCTTTTTCTGCTAATTTACCAACCACTTTTTGTAATAGAAAAATTAAAAATAGCGCTACTATTATAGCAATCGGAATTATCTTGTTACTTACTAAGTAATTCACGGGGCTTAATAAAACATCTATTACTGTGGAATAGCTCAGAATATTAATATCCAAAAAACTATAAAAAATGACATCGTGAATAATACCTAAGCCCAATAAATATAAATAGCCAAAAGAGAGGTAATCTTGGACACTTCTTTTTCCCTGTGTTTCTAATTCTTTTTTTTCTTCTGAAGTTCCCATAGTAGTTATGGCTAATAATTGATTAAATTTAATATTATAAAAATAATTACTTTTTTATAATGAGAATAAAAAAATATTCTTCAGATTCTGGGTTATTTACCCCTAAATATTTATCTCCCATAACCTAAAAGCGCGGTTTGTGGTCTAGTCTATAATCAGAATTGGGTAACCCCTCTCCGAATATATATTTCATAGTCGCAGGAAAATCGGCAAGAGTATCTTTATGAGCAAATTGCAAAAACATCGCCAATAATAGTTAAAAAAGACATTTTTTGAGGTATTTCACTAATTTCGGCAACTTCGACAGCAGCCCATTTTTTAAAAAGTATTTCTAAAGAAAATTGATGAAACGGTGCCAAACTTTTGTACTCTTGTACCGAAAAGTACTCATTTTCAGTAACACATTTAATTTCGTTTCTACGGGGGCATAAAAGCTCTCCACATTTCAACTGTAGCATCGGTAGACAAAGACATTTCTCTACATATTCCTACTATTTTTGTATCTGCTAATTCAATTATTTTTGGAGAAGCTTCATATTTAAGTACTCATTTTTTTAATTCCAAAAATTTGAAAGTTATTTATCAATCAATCTTTTATAATGTCTCATTTTTAATTTTAACTACTGTTGGAAAATTTCCCAGGCTTTCTCTGCGAGTTTAGCAGTTAAAGTATCTATATAATAAGAACCTGCTGAGGGGTCGGCTACTTTATCTAAATAACTTTCTTCTTTTAAAATGGTGGATACGTTTCGGGCAATTCTGAGTGCAAATCTGCTATTTTTTTCGGTCTTAAAAGTGTGAGGAAGCACCGTAAGAACATTTGCACCCCCTATAATGGCAGACATTGCCTGTATGGTATTGCTTAACATAAACTGATAGGTATCTTCTTCGCCTTCTTCTAAAGTAGTGAATGCATGAATTGTAAACTGATAGGCTAGCATTTCCACCTCATATAAACTGGCTAACTGGCTCAACAAAATTCTTAAGGCTCGCAAGCCGGCTATTTCAAGGAAATAATTCGAGGAAATTGGCATTTTTACATATAAATTCTCAAATACCTGTTGCGGAGTAATTCCTTCTTTTTCTAAATTCTCAATTGTATCGCTAACAGCAGAAATAACAGCAGAAATTCTTTCGGAAATCGTATTTCCCTTAGCTTCAATTCCTACTACTTTAAACTCCTGCGATTTTGAAGTAATTTGGATGGCTTCTACCAAAACATTGGCTTGTAAAGCCCCCTGAAAACCACCCTCTAATTTTGAAAAATCGTAGCCTTTGGCTGCTGCATATTCAAAATATTTTTTAAGTGTTTCTAAATTAATATTCCCGGAAAAATAAATACCACAGTAAGGCAGTAAAATTTCTTCTAATAAAACATTAAAATCGGGCGTATTTTCTAGCTGAAATAAAAGTGCCTCTGCACCGCTTTGCAATGCCTCTAAGCCATGTTTTTGCGCTTCTTTATTGGAGGGGATTTCAATGATAGGGCAGTTCTGCCAGTATTGATTCTGAATATGTGCCTTTTCTGGATTAAACAATTCATTTTCAAACTGTTGAACCCATTGTATAGCTTCCTTATCGCTTTCCATGTACATAGCATCTACCGAAAATCCTTCTTCGGTTTGCCAGGCCATTACCTTCTCAAAATCTGCGCCTTTTAGGTCTGCAATTACTTTATCTATCCACTCTTGCTTAGTGGTTGGGTCAAATTCGCTAAACAATGATGATTGAGTGCCCATATTTATATGTAAGTTTTTTGGTTTCTAAATTCTACTTTCAGAAGAATTAATTTTTATACTTCGAAATTAACTCTTCGGCAACTTGTGGAAGCATTTCCGTTGCTTTGCCTTCGTAAAAATACAAGTTCTGCTGAGGACTTACATAAGGAACACTTTTATCTATAATAAATTTAGGGGTATTTTTGGGCGTATATTCCACTAAACCCGCCGCCGGATACACCACTAAAGAAGTTCCTACTACCATAAATAAATCTGCAGTTTCAACCACTTCAATCGCAGGTTCAATCATAGGAACTGCTTCGCCAAACCAAACAATATGAGGACGAAGCTGAGAACCATTCGGGCACAAATCGCCTAACAGGATATCAGGGTTTTGTGGGTCTGAATCGTAAATATGATTTGGATGTTCTACCCCTCGTATTTTCAATAACTCGCCATGTAAGTGCAGTACATTGGTGGAACCTCCTAATTCGTGTAGGTTATCAATATTTTGGGTGATGATAACCACCTCGAAATGCGCTTCTAAAGCGGCCAAAGTTTTGTGCGCTTTATTGGGTTTAACCGATAACAAATTCTTTCTGCGCTGATTGTAGAAATCTAGCACAAGCGCAGGGTTTTTCTGCCAACCTTCTGGCGAGGCTACCTGCATAACATCGTGCCCTTCCCACAGCCCATCACTATCTCTAAATGTCTGAATTCCACTTTCAGCGCTTACTCCTGCGCCTGTAAGTACTACTAGTTTTTTCATCTTTCTATTTTTAAGGAAATATAAATAATATTTTTGGCTATCTTAAACCAACTATTTCTATTTGGGCGGTTAAAAACAAGAATAATTAACCAGTTTTTAATCTTATCATGAAATTAAATTTAATAGTTATTTTTTTCTTCCTATAAAATGAAGATGACTACCTAAACTAAAACAGTTGATAACTTCTCTACAGCACTTTTTGCACTGCTAACAGCACCCTCCATATATCCGGGAAATTGCACCGCCGTTTCAGACCCTGTAATAATTAATTTTCCCTCAAAATAATTATTTTTAAATATAGGATTTCCATTATTTTGATGCGGCAAAATTGCTGTTTCATAATTGGTAAAAGTGAAAGGTTCATTGCTCCAAACTGTTTCTTCATAAGAAAGAAAGTTATCTACTATATTGCCATAATACTTTCTTAACTGATTCAAAATCAATCTTTTTCTTATTTCCTTAGTAGCAGAAGCATAGGCGGAATTCATAAAACCTTTTAGGGCAAAAGTAGAAAGCTCAAAATTAGAGTGGTCGTACATTTCGGTAACAGGCCCTACATTACTAAAAATAGTACCGCTTGTATTTTTTTCTCTCCAAAAAGGCTTTGCATAACGCAAACCTACCTTGATAGATTCTCCCATCCAGATATGTGTGTGGTAGGCAATTTCTTGTAATTTATTAGGTAAAGCGGGTAAAATTTCGATGGTTTTAGCAAGTAAAAATGGAGGCAATGTAAAAATAACATATTCAGATTTATACTGATTTTTATTCGTTTTTATTTCGATTAATTTATCTTTATTTAAATGAATAGATTGTACTATTTCTCCTAAATAAATGGGTTGTTCTTTAAGGTGTTTACGAAGTTCCTCAATAAGTGTAATTGTACCTCCTTTAATTCTGTAGCTAGGTTCTGGGTTTTCGGGTAAACTCACCAACTGAGGCGGGCTCGTTGACATAGCTTCATACACCGCTAAATCGCCTGTAAACTGCTCATAGATTTCAATATTGAGCTCTTTTAATAAATCCACAAGGTTTCGATGCTTTAACCCGAGCCATGTTGCACCCATTTCAACAGGTGCTTCATCATTATTTTGTACTGTTAAAATTCGCCCTCCAATACGCTCACGTGCCTCAATAATCTGACTTGAAATCCCTTCTTTTTTAAGGAGATAGGCAATACTAAGCCCTGTTAGTCCTGCTCCTATTATCGTTATTCTCATTATTTTATCTATTTAAATCAATGAGTTAACTTTAAAGCCGCTAATTTGGTTACATAAAGAAATAAATATAAGGATAGCAAAAGCTGATGTGCCTATCGCTATATTTTATTCAAAATAATTCTTGCTTAAAAAGCATTATAAAGTCAAATTCGTTCAGTAAATTCCACATAATATCTTCTATCCGCTATTTTCAAAAAACATAAATAATGTCTGCAAAAGAATGGTACAATACGGGCGAACAATTATCGATTGATGCGCTGAGCGTTTTTGTGAAAAAAGAGGGCAATGGCTTCCCTTTAATATGTATTCATGGATTTCCTACCTCTTCATGGGATTTTGAACCTATGTGGAATCAGTTAATACAACATTTTTTAGTGATTGCCCCCGATTTAATTGGTTTGGGAAAATCTTCAAAAAATTATGCTGAAATTTCAGTAAAACTCCAAGCAGATGTAATTGAGAAAATACTACTAGAGTTTAAAATAACGAAAGCCCATATTTTAGCACACGATTTAGGCGATACCGTAGCCCAAGAATTAATTGCAAGGGTAAAAGAAGGCACTTCTCCTATTCGGTGGGAATCTTGTATTTTTTTAAATGGAGGGTTATTTCCCGAAACACATCGCCCAAGGTTTATTCAGAAATTATTAATTTCTTCGTTTGGGCCTATCGTTGCTAAACTCAGTTCATTCAAAACATTTAGAGAAAATATGCTTCGTATTTTTAGTGCACAACACCCCCCATCCGAAGATTTTTTAAATGATTCTTGGGAAATATTAATTGAAGATAATGGCAGGAGGGCTTTACCAAGAGTGATAAGATATATGGAAGAAAGAAAACAGTTTAGGGAAAGGTGGGTAGCACCTTTGGTGGAAAAAACAATTCCTATACGACTAATTAATGGCATTGTAGATCCTATTTCTGGCGAACATGCCGCTAAACGTTACGAAGAACTTGTTTCAGAAGCAGATATTATTTGGGTAGAAGACGCGGGGCATTACCCACATGTAGAAACTCCCAAAAAAGTTTTAAAAGCAATTTTTGAATTTCATAATTTTAAATAAAATGAGAAAAAGAGTTTGTGTTTTTTGCGGTGCAAGAACGGGTAATTCCAAAGAAATAATTTCTGCGGTTAAAACCCTGTGCGATTTGTTAATAGCTGAAGAGTTCGACTTGGTCTATGGAGGTGGAAAAAGCGGAATAATGGGTATTATCGCTAATAAATTCATGGAAGGTAACAGGCAAGTCATTGGAATTCGCCCCGAAAAACTAATTGCCGACGAGGATGCCCATCATGAAATTACAAAGCTGATTATTGTGAAAGATATGTTTGAGCGTAAACAACAATTGATGAACGAGGCAGATATTTTTATTTCTTTACCCGGAGGTGTTGGCACTTTAGATGAACTTTTAGAGGTATTTACTCATGTAAAAATAGGCTATATTTCTAATAAATATAATTTCGTTTTTAATTTTAAACACTATTACGATAGTTTAAAAGAATTGATAAAAACTATGGTTAAAAATGATTTTTTAACAGAAAAAGATGCTCAATTACTTCATTTTATAAATACTGAAAAAGAATTAGCTAATAGGATTATTGAATTAGTTTAATTAGTTATTTTGTTACTATTTATTATGCACAATGCGAATTTTAACTGTAAAAAATATTTCAACGTGTTAGAGAATGGGGGTTATCGTGAAGTGCTTACATCCTAAAGAATAGAGGTTACAAATGAGCTGAACACTAACTAAAGCAGATAAAAAAATCCTACAGAATTTTCTTATCATTTTGTAGGCTTTTTTTGATATTAAAACAGAATGCAAAGGTTATATCTTTCGCACTTTTAAAGATGTGCCTTGATGGCCGATAACCTCTATTAATTCGTCTTTTTCAATAAATCCCCCTCTGGAAGAGGCATCATATAATTTATCTCCTATTTTAATTTTTCCCGAAGGACGTAACACAGTGTATGTTACTCCTTTTTGCCCAATTAAACCATCATTTAAAAAGCTAGAAGTAAATCCTTCGTTTTTTTGTAAAGTTCCTTGTAGTGCAACCCTCCTGAATAAGGCACTATCAACCGCACTCAAGCGAGATGCTCCTAAGAAAATGAGCAAGACAGTCCCTGCCCCTGCTGCCAATGCCGAGGTAATTGAGCTAATAATATTTTGTGTGGGTACGTAGGTGAAATCGAATACGTTGTTATCGAGCATTACCAAAATAAGTGAGCCAAACGTTAAAATAATACCCGAAATTCCTGCTACCCCAAAACCTGGAATTACAAATATTTCGGCGGCAATTAATAAAATACCAATTAAAAACATAACTATTTCCCAATTAGCGGCTAAACCACTTAAATAATAAGGAGTGAAATATAAAACAGCAGCAAGAATAGCCGCAAACAGTGGAAATCCTATTCCGGGGGTCTGTAATTCAAAATAAATACCTCCTAAAATCACGAGCATTAAAATACCACTAACTGCGGGGTTTAAAAACAGACTGATAATTGACTCAACAAGCGAAGATTCGTATTTTTCAATAATATAATCTTCAATATCGTTTTGTGCTAGAATATCTGCAATACTGCTTACTTCACCTTCGCAAAAGCCATGTGTAATAGCCTCGCTAGTGGTAAAAGTAATTACCTGCCCAGCAGCAGAAACCCCTTCTACAATAAGATTTTCATCTACCATTGCTTCGGCAATTTTAGGGTCTCTCCCGCTAGACTCTGCCGTAGAACGCATCATTGAGCGCATGTACGATTGGTACTTATCGGGAGCTTTAGTACCATCGGTACCGTTTACTACCGTAGCTGCACCGATATTTGAGCCTCTTTCCATATAAATTTTATCGCAGGATATAGAAATAAGCGCTCCTGCAGAAGCAGCATTTTTATTGATAAAAACCCAAATAGGCTTTTCAAATTCAAGGAATCGAGTACTGATATCATCCGCATCGTTTACCGCTCCGCCGTAGGTATCCATATCTACAATTACGTAATCGGCATCCATTTCTATGGCGTGTTCTAATGCCAACGCTGTATAACGGTTAATCGGAGGGGCTATTTCTTCACGGATTTCTAAAACCATTATTTTGGTTTGTTGCGCATTTGTAATCGTTGAAAACCCTAGAAAAAGTAAGCCCAGCGAGATGAAATGGAGAATGTTTTTCATGACATTATTATGGTTGTTTTACTCATTAAGAACGAGATACTCAAGTTAAGGATTCAAATACTGCTTTTCAAAACTTCATTTTTAAAAGTTATCAACTTGTTTCTTAGCATAGAGTTGCTTTTTGCGAAAAAATTGGTGGTATAACTATTTTATTTGATGATTACCAACAAAGTTTAAAAGGCTGGTACCAAATTTCGTAAAACTTTTGCTTCTTCCGATACTTTGAAATAAAATTACGAAAAAATTAGTAAATAAAAGCTCACTTTTTTACATATAAAACCGAATTAAATAGAAACTAAATATTTAGACACCGAGGCAAAAAGAGGACTTTAAAACATAACCTAGAAATTGCAGTGATTTTATCGTTTGTAGCTGGAATTGCAAGTATTACAGGGTTTTTATCTTTTAAAAGGCAGGTTACCAATGTAACAGGTCATTTTACTCTTTTTATTAATGGTGTAGCTAATTTTGAGTTTTGGAAAGGCACAATCTATTTCCTTTATATTTTCTCTTTGGTTCATTTTTATCTGTTTTTTTATTGAGAGTTTTAGAGAAAATAAAAAAATCAATTTTTTTTTCTGCCAATAATAGTTGAATGTTTAATTTAGAGCATGTTTAAGTTTTTGTAAGCATTTGAAAATAAGAAATTTAAAGA
>CAZFQW010000105.1:7766-8916 GCA_964521225.1 uncultured Roseobacteraceae bacterium | reverse complement strand
AAGAGGGAGAAAAAGAAATCAACTTTGGAAAGTTTGAAGTTTTTACTTGCAGTGATAAAATAGCGGCTACATTTGAAATCATACCCAGTTCGGCTTCAAAGAATGCGATTGATACTGATATTACTATTGTGGTAGAAGAAGAAAAAGCGAATAACAACTAGTTTTTTTACAACTCCCAAAAATCTTGTAAAAAGAAAAGAAACCTTCTTTGCTAAATTTCATAAATTTGTTTTAGTTAATTGATTATTTATAAGACATAACCCAAAAGTATATGTTCAGAAAAATTAAGTTTATTGCATTAGGTACATCTCTTTTTGCGCTTATTGGTTTGAGTTCATGTGGTGAACAAAAAGCAGCAGAAAGCGAAGATACAGTCACTGAAACTACAACTGTTGAAACAACTACTGACACAACAGATGAAGAGGCAAAAGCAGCACGTGTTAGCCCTCCTGCTACTGCTACAGGTTCTGTTGGCGAAACTACAGTTACGATTAATTACAGCCAACCTGCGGTAAAAGAAAGAACAGTTTGGGGCGGACTAGTACCCTACGACGAAGTATGGAGAACAGGCGCTAACGAAGCAACTGTTTTTGAGGTTTCAACAGATATCTCGATAGAAGGTGAAACACTTCCGGCAGGTAAGTATTCTTTATTCACCATTCCCTCGGCAGAAGGCCCCTGGACAGTAGTTTTTAATCAAACTTTTGAACAATGGGGAGCTTATGACTACAATGCTGATGACGACGTACTTCGCATTGAGGCAAGTCCTGAAATGGTAGAAGACCACATGGAAAAAATGACTTTCATGATTGAAGGCAATAACGTGGTTCTCCGTTGGGAAAAATTAAAATTGGCATTTTCAATTGACCCTGCAACAGCCGAATCGGCAGGTTCTACAGAAGGATAATCTTTTTTATGAAGGAAATTATTAGGCTTTCTCTCTTGAGAAAGCCTTTTTTCTTTAATTTCATAATTCGAAATTTTACGCTAATAATATTTGAATGGTACAATCTGAGATGGTTTACGGGGTACAGCCCGTAGCCGAGGCACTCGCTTCGGAAAAAGAAATTGAACGTATTTTAATGCCAAAAGGAGCTTTAAACGACAGCCAAAGTGATATTTTAAGGCTAGCATCTTCATTAAACATCCC
>CAZFQW010000105.1:0-7756 GCA_964521225.1 uncultured Roseobacteraceae bacterium | reverse complement strand
TAGAGTTCCTAACGAAAAACTGAACAGGGTTACCAAAAAGAACCATCAAGGAGTAATTGCCTACCTTTCAGCAGTGGTCTATGCTTCTTTAGATCATATCATTAACGAAGCGTATTCAAAAGGGAAAATGCCCTTTTTCCTTTTGCTCGATAGAGTAACCGATGTCCGTAACTTCGGTGCCATAGGAAGGGCGGCTGAATGTGCCGGTGTTGATGCCATCATCATCCCTACAAAAGGTGCCGCACAAATTAATGCCGATGCCATGCGTTCTTCGGCGGGGGCATTGCAGCACATCCCCGTTTGCCGAACCAAAAGCTTGTTAAGCACCATGAAATTTTTGAAGGAAAGCGGTGTAAGAACAATTGCCTGCACCGAAAAAGCCAGCGAAACCCTCTATGAAACCGATTTAACAGGCCCTTTAGCAATAATTATGGGTTCAGAAGAAGATGGCATTTCGGCAGATTTGATGACCAAAGCCGACAATTTAGCTAAAATCCCCATGAGAGGGAAAATCAATTCTTTGAATGTAGCCGTTGCCTGTGGCGTGGCACTGTTTGAGGTACAACGGCAACAGTTTATGGCATCTTAATATTCTAAAAGGAACATTTCTACACTATTTCAATGCAAAAAATACTTATCCTCCGCTTTTCTTCTATTGGCGATATTGTGCTAACCACCCCAGTGATTCGGGCGTTGAAAACGCAACTAGAAAACGTAGAAGTTCATTATGCTACAAAGGCAAAGTTTGCCCAAATCTTAACGGAAAACCCCTATATACACACGCTTCATCTTTTGGAAGAAAGCGATAAAGAACTTATCAAAAAACTAAAGAAAGAGAAGTTCGACTGTGTGATTGACCTGCATCATAACCTCCGCACATTAAGAATTAAAATGGCGTTGGGTGTAAAAGCCTATTCTTTCAATAAATTAAACTTTGAGAAGTGGGTTTATGTGAATTTCAAAATCAACAAGCTCCCCAACGTACACATAGTAGAACGATACATGGCAACTGTGGCTAATTTAGGGGTAAAAAACGATGCCCTCGGCCTCGACTATTTTATCCCTGAAAAAGATGAAATAGACGCAAATTGGTTACCGGAATCGCACCGAAAAAAATACGTGGTAGTAGCAGTGGGCGGACAGCATACCACAAAAAAATTGCCCACTAGCCGGTTAATTGAACTTTGCGACAGGATACAGCAACCTATTGTGCTTCTAGGAGGCAAAGAAGATGAACTCGTAGGAAATGAAATTGAAGCCTTTTTTGAAAAAAGAACGAACAATGCCCCTTACGAAGAAGGCTTGGAAGCTCTAGGCAAAAGGGGCGTTATTTTTAACGGATGTGGGAAATTTACCCTCAATCAGTCGGCTTCGATAGTAAAAAGAGCGTATGCCGTTTTTACTCACGACACCGGGCTAATGCACATTGCCGCTGCTTTTAAAAGGCAAATTTTTTCAATTTGGGGGAACACCACCCCTTATTTTGGAATGTACCCGTACAGAACAAAATTTACCGTATTTGAAAACAACAAATTACAGTGCCGTCCGTGTTCTAAAATAGGGTACAACAAATGCCCTAAAAGCCATTTTAAATGTATGAACGATTTACAATTTGATTTTTATCTGCCTTAGAGTTTTTACTCCTCTGTATTCTCGTCCGATTGAATGTAGATACCAATGGTTCTATTTAGTTCTTCGGTGAGCACGTCTTTCTGTTTCCATAATTGCCTACTATAAAACCTTCGCCCGCGCCACCCCCTGTGTTCAAATAGCAACGGTGTGTAGGCATGTGCGTCCTTTGCCGATAATGCTTCATAATAGCTGTTGTCATCTGTCAGGATTAACTGAGGCACTCTCTTTCCATTTACCTCAACAGATAACTCAGCAAAAGAGGTGTCTTTTAGCAACTTTTGCCCCGTATGGTTCAGCGGTATTAGCGCATCGGTTAGTTGCGCACTTTTCCTTTGCGTGTCTTCTTTTGGCACTTCGTTTTGGAAACTTACAATTTTCCCTTTTGCAACATCGTAAGCGTACTGCAAATACGATTTCAGTATTCTTGGGCCATCGTTCAGAGCATCTTCAACCACTAGCTGATGCGGCAAAATACTGCTCACCACGTATATTTTGGTGCGAGCACGAGTAACGGCCACGTTCAATCGGTTTTCGCCATGTTCCATGCTTAAACTTCCGAACATCAGCCTCATTTTCCCATCGGCAGAAGGCGCATAGGCAACCGAGAAAATGACAATATCTCTTTCGTCGCCCTGAACGTTTTCAATATTTTTGATGAACAATCTTTCGGGTAGGGGAATGTCTGCTTCTTCGAGTAAATCTCTAATGAGTTCTTGCTGCGGAAAGTTGAAGGTGATGATGCCAATATCTTCTTTCCCTTGCCGAAGTAGTTCTTTGGTAATGGCCACTACTTTTTCGGCTTCTGCCGAGTTGGTTTGTTTTTGCCAAATTCCGTCTTCAACCCTAATATACTCAATAGCGGGCTCTTGCAGCGTAAAATCATCGAAATGAGGAACAGTGCGCAATTTACCCCCATAAAACTGTTGGTTAGAAAAATGGATAAGCGCAGGGAATTTACTTCTGTAATGCCCGTTGAGTTGCTGCTGAGGCACATAGCGCAAGCCTAAATCGAGCAGCGAATCTACCTCTAAGGCGGGGTCGTCGTCGTGGTCTTCTTCCCACCGAGGGCGGTATAAATCGTAGGGGGCAAGTTGCTGACTGTCGCCTGTAATTACCACTTGTTTGCCTCGAAACATGGCAGGGATGCCTTTTTCGGCAAAGCACTGCGAGGCTTCATCGAAAATGACTAAATCGAAAAGCTCTTGCAAAGGGAAAATAGCAGAAACCGATTCGGGCGATGCCATCCAACAGGGAATGAGGTCGAGTAATTCGTGCGAAAAATTACCAATGAGTTTCCGCAAAGGCCATATTTGCCGTTTTTTATTGGCTTGATGTTTCAAATCGCGGTAGGTAACCCTATTCTCTAGGCGGTTGTACTCAACTTCTTTGTACGTTCGCTCTCGTGCTTTCATTAGCACAATATCGCGGCATAGCTTTCTTTTTTCTTCTACAAGCAATTGCAAACGGGTTTCGAGTTGCGAAATTTTACCCGACGAAACAATGCGAAGTACAGGGTACTTTGCTTCTAAATGGTGTATCCAAGCATCTTGGAGGCTGTTACGATACAGTTGCAGGGTTTTTTCGGTATCGAAATCGGGCTGTTCTTCTCTTAATTTTTCTATTAATGCTAGTTCGTGAGGTTCTCTTTCCTTTTTGAGCTTATCAAACTCGCAGAGGGCATCAAAATCTTTTTCGAGTATTGTGCCCATTTCTTCTGCGCTCAGTTCATTGTTAATCAGTTTCCTGATTTGGTTAATGGAAAGGTATTTTACCCACTTCTCTTTTAGTTTAGGAAATGTTTTTACCACCGTAAGCATGAACTCAATTTTTTTGAACAGTTCATCAAAAGTTAGATTTTCAACTTCTAAGTAGCGAATGCCATTTCTGAGCGATTGATAAAGTTCCTTGGCTTTCAAAGCTTTAATGTGCGCATCAATCCAGCTTTCAAAATCAGCTTTTTCGAGCGATTTTGGTTGGTCGGTTAGCCACTTATAGCCCGAAAGTTTGGTAAGGTTGTGTTCTAGGTTCATTCGGTTTTCTAGCAACCTCATTAACTTTTCGAGGGGTTTTTCTTCGTTTTCTAAGCTATTAGCGAGGATCGCCTGCTCAATCAATTCTTTCTCTTTAGAAAAAAAATTCCATTTTGCCCTGTCTACCCATTTTTTTTGTGCTTTAATGGCTTTTTCTAGCTTTTCAACAAAGTAGGCTAACTCTTTTTTATCAATAGATTTTTCTACCCCTTCTTCTCCGAAGGCATTGAGCAAGTTGGTTTTTCTGCTTGCCAACCAAAGTGGGTCGGTATCGCCAAATAGCAACCCTCCTTTAAAGTAGCTAAATACCTTATCATTTTCTAGCATCCCCAACAACTTTCTAAAATCGTCTTCTCTGCTAATGAGCCATTCGCACTCGTCTAAATCTATGTGCATGGCAATAATATCGTGTACTTTTTCTGAAATTAACTGAAAAGTGGGTTGGACTTCCCCTACTGTTTTTGTAATTATTTCTTGGTCTTCAACACTAAAATTGGCGAAACTTAAGCGTTCGCGCCATGGATAATTCTCCGTTTCAAATTGCTGCGCATATTGCAAATAGTAGGCTAAGGTGGTAGCAAAGCGTTGCTGTGTTTCGTAGGGGAAGTGCTCGTATTCTCTTCGGAGTTTTACAGTGGGGGCTTCGGTTTGGCAACTCAAATAGAGTTCTTTGGCAGAAATACCCGCATCGGTTGTGTCGTAGAGGGCTTCGTGAAACTCTTCGAGTTCGGTAGTGATTTGCTCAATTTCGCGGCTAGTCTGCAAAAACTGACGTTCCAAATAAATGGCATCTAAGCTATTGTTATCTTTGATGAAACGCTCGATACTTTCTATCTGATGATTAATTTTAGCGTAGGTCGGTTTTCTATCGTTTTTAAAGTCGTGGATGAGCGCTGCAAATTCGTCGAGTCCTTTTTCGCTGAGGCGGTCGTACACCACGTCTAGGGCGGCTCGCTTTTGCGAAACCACCAAAACATTTTTGCCATCTGCCAAACTATCGGCAACAAGGTTGCAAATCATCTGCGATTTCCCACTACCCGGAGGGCCTTGTACCACAATAGAACGCCCATTTTTTACCGACATAATGGCTTTTTCTTGAGCAGCATCGAGCGGATAAGGCGTTTTTAAAGCCTCTTCTTCCTTGTTTCGATTCATTTTGGCAAGCTGCGCTTCGTTAGGAACGAAGAAATCTTCGAGGCTGCTCATTTTTTCGCTAGCAATTAAGGCTTCGTAGTCGGGGAAAATGTAAGAACCTGCTTGGGGGAAGATGCCCAAAACTGCCTCGGGCTGTATTTTTAGCTTACCCGTTTCGGTGGCTTGCTCGTATTCTTTTCTCGTAAATTTTATAAATGGCCGAAGGTGATCTTCAAAAGTCCTCTGGTTGAAATTAATATCAATCGGGGCGTTTTCTAAAAGATGATATAGTTCTGTGCGGAAATCTTGACTATCGCGCGAGAAATCGCTAAAGTCGGTTTCAAGAAAACTTTCCTCGAAAACAATGTTATTGAAATGAGAACACGCTAAAAGAAAGGTTTTGTTAAAACTGACATCTACATCGGGGCGAAGGCGCAGCACCCAAAGGTTCGCTTCTTGTTTCAACTGCACCGGAAAATAGAGCAAGGGGCAGCGAACGGGGGTGTCGTTCATTAATTTGCCGTACACCCAAGGATAGCCCACATACAAATCCCTCACTCCTTGTTCTTCAAACAAAAACTTTTCTGTTCTCGAAATAGCGCTTAGTTTTTTGCTTCCTTGGTTGGCTTTTTCGTCTCTGCTATCGAGGGTAGGGCAAAGGGGGATTTTTTCTGCTTTGCGCGCCATTAATTTCGAGACTATCGAAAAGGCAGCATCTTTATGCACAAAGTGGAACTCTTTAAGGTCGGTAAAATTTCCCTTTGTAGCATTCAACAATAACAACGATTTATTTCTACCGCTTAAATTGGTCAGACGCTTCTGATATGTCTTTAGTATGTTCTTCAAAGTGTAATTGTGTGGCTTACTCAAATATACTAAAGGATTAGAGTTTATAAGCTTTTGAATGGGGAAATTGCTAATAAGGCTGTTGAGTTGGGTAAGTTCTTACCAAACCTGCCATGTCTCTAAGACATGGCAGGTTTACATATTAGGTTTATAGAAAGAGGCAGTAAATTAAAAATATTTACATGTTCCTATTGAATTTTCACCTCTCTAAGGATACTCAAATTAATTACTTTTATCAATACTTTAGAACCAAAACCTTTACGGCGTTATTTTATAAATAAACTTGCACATTTACCTATTTCAACCCAGTTATGACTCCCAAAAACATTCTTACTTTTTTCTTTTGTATCAGTTTTTTGAATGTTTGGGCACAAGGGGATTACCCTCTGAGGTGCCAGTTTGAAACACCAAAAGATAAAGAAGCCCTCAAAAGATTTGAGCGGGAAATTCAAGCACTTATTCTCAAGAGAAGAAGCACCAAAGAAGAAAAGCAATGGAGATTTCCCGTGATTTTCCACATAGTGCATAATGGCGAAACAGTGGGGGAGGGCGCAAATGTAACGGCTGCTCAAGTTTACTCGCAAATAGAAGTGTTGAACGAAGATTTTAATCTTAACAATGCAGATACTGCCAATACTAACGAAGACTTTAAAAATATAGCGGCAGCAGTAGGAATTACCTTTGTTCCTGCAAGGCTTTCTCCTGAAGGCGAAGTGCTAGAAGAACCGGGGATACACCGTTACCAAAGTAAAATCAAGGGGTTTAGTTCTGATAATATAAATGCAGAGGCGAAGGGGCATACCCTTTGGAACCCCGCGGAATATCTGAATGTATGGGTTGTGCCTCCTACCGGAGGATTTTTAGGAACTGCTCAGTTTCCTGCTGAAACAGGCCTTGCCGAGCTAGCAGGAGAGTTAACTACGGCAAACACCGAAGGGTTAGCGGTAAACTATACTGCTTTAGGTAGGTTTCCAGAAAACCCGTTCGATACCTTCTATAACAGAGGGCGGACCCTTACACACGAATTGGGGCATTGGCTGGCACTTTTTCATACTTGGGGCCCTGGCAACGGAGGCTGTTTTACAGATGATTTCTGCGAAGATACTCCCAATGTAAGTAACCCCAATTATGCCTGCCCAGATGCTGCTTTGAGTTCGTGCAACAACATTCGGATGCACGAAAATTATATGGATTATACGCAAGATGCCTGCATGAGCCTTTTCACCCAAAACCAAAAAGAGCGAATGTTAGCAGCCCTAGAGGTGGGAAGGTTCCGCAGTGTATTAAACAGTTCTCTAGTTGCTCCCGATACGGTACTTATCGCCAATTTTAAGCAGTCTGAAAAAAGAGTTTGTGTAGGAAGTGAGGTGTCTTTCGAAGCACTAGTTCAGTCAATTGGGCTAGAAGATTCTAATACGAGTTATCAGTGGACTTTTTCAGGGGGAATGCCAAACACTTCTACAGAAAAAAAACCTACGATTAATTATTTGGAGCGAGGTGATTTTTCGGTACAGTTGATTGTGGAAAATGCAGGTTCCAGCGATACCACCTTCCTAGAAAAGGCAGTGAGTGTTTTTGATTCTCATGAAACGGAAAGCTTACCAACGGCAATAGAAGCTAATTTTGAAGAAGGGGTTTTCCCACCTCAAAATTGGCTGGTAGAAGGCACAGCATGGCAATTATCGCCCATTGGGAAGCAGTCGAAATTTTCGGTTTATGCCCCTAATTACTACCAAAATTTGCAGGGAGTAGCAGGGAAACTCCGTTCGCCTGTGGTTTCTGTACAAAAAAATCCATTAACCGAAATTTCTTTTGAGTATGCTTATGCCACTTGGCGGGAAAGCAATGCTTCTGACACACTTTTGGTTTACTACCGCACCAATTGCGATGCTCCTTTTGAGTTGCTGTGGGAAAAATCGGGTGGCGAACTGGCAAACCACAAAGCATTTCAAAACCCTTTTCAGCCCTTTCAAAACGCGCTTTGGGAGCAAGTCAGTATTCCTTTAAATACTTTTTCTGCCACTGCGCTAGAAGTAATTTGGGAGGTGAGAGGAGGGTTTGGTAATAATTTACATATCGACAACCTTTCTATAAAACCTTTTACAGGAGTTGTT
>CAZFQW010000104.1:0-8928 GCA_964521225.1 uncultured Roseobacteraceae bacterium | reverse complement strand
ACTCCCTTGCTCTTCTAAATTCTTATACACGGAATTCTAAATACTGCCTGATATTGGAAACTATCCTATTATTTGCTACAATACTCGCATTTCCATATACCAATTTCAGTTCATTAAAATTTTTAAAATCTTGTTTTAAGAATTCATTGTACCAAGTCAACAATGCCGTTTTAGCTTTTGGATACTGGTCAATATAATAGAGTAATGTCCGCCACGGTTAATGATGGAAACTTACTTAAATAGCGTTCTCAGCTTTTCTTTTTAAGAAAACCTAAGGCTTTTACCCTAGCGGGTATATAACTTTACAGCAAACTAACTACCATTACCCCTCTAAAGCTATGGACATATTTACTATCATCACCTTACTTACTGTACTTTCAGCATTATTTGCTTATATCAATACAACGTTGCTCAAATTGCCTTTTACCATTGGTTTAATGATTATGGCAATTGCATTCACAATGCTTATCCTCGGTTTAGGAGTGATAGAAAAAGAAATTTTAGTAGAAGCAAAAACACTGATTAAAAGTATAGATTTCGAGACGGTACTACTCGATGTTATGCTGAGCTTTTTACTATTTGCAGGGGCACTGCACACTAAGCTTGATATGCTTAAAAGCTATCGAGTGCCCATTGGTTTATTTGCAACAGTGGGTGTGCTTATGTCTACTTTTATAATTGGCGCACTGATTTATGCGCTTACCATTGCCTTTGGGTATCCTATCGAATTTATTTATTGCTTGCTATTTGGTGCTTTAATTTCGCCTACAGATCCTATTGCGGTGTTAGGGATTTTAAAAGAAGCAAATGCGCCTAAAAAACTAGAAATTAAAATTGTAGGCGAATCATTATTTAATGACGGTGTTGGTGTGGTTGTGTTTCTTGTCATTTTTAGCATCGCTCAAAAAGGAATTGGTTCTATTTCTGTGAGTGAAGTAGCACTGCTTTTTGTAGAAGAAGTGGTTGGAGGCACAGTCTTAGGCTTATTTTTAGGATGGGGGGCTTTTCAGTTAATGAAAACCATAGACCATTACGAAACAGAGGTAATGATTACCCTCGCATTGGTAATGGGAGGCTATAGTCTTGCAAGTTATTTACACTTCTCAGGGCCACTAGCAATGGTTGTTGCAGGGCTTTTTATAGGGAACAAATCTCCTGAAATTGCTTGGTCTGAAACCACTCGCAACTACGTAGATAAGTTCTGGGAACTGGTTGATGTATTCTTAAATGCAATTCTTTTTGTGCTTATTGGTTTTGAATTACTAATTGTATCGGTTGAACCTATGTTCATTATATTTGGATTAATTGCCATTCCAATTTCCTTGTTTGCAAGGTACATTTCACTTTCAGGTTTAATTGCGTTATTTAGTAAAAAACTAGATTTCAGCCCCAAAACAGGGCTTATTATGACATGGGGAGGAATCAGAGGCGGTATTTCCATTGCTTTAGCTCTTTCCTTGGAACCACAAATGGGGAGGGAGTTTTTCTTAACAGTTACCTATATAATTGTTGTTTTTTCTATCATTGGTCAAGGGCTTTCCTTAGGAACTCTGGTAAAAAGAGTATTAAAATAAAGATTTTCAATACCCCCCCCTCTCAAAATCAATTGGAAAGGGGGGGGCATCAAAATAAAGAGAGTAGCTTCTTGGTTAGCATCTAGGCCCCCTAAAGGTAAAAACTTGTTTCACAGGCTTCCCTTGTTCATCTTCGGCAGGAACCCATTGAGGCATTTTGCGGATGAGTTCAACCAATAGCTCATCTGTTTCAGCATCTCCAGAAGTAGCGATTAGTTGTATATCGGAAGTTTAGCCTATTTCTGTGATGCTAAACTCAATGGCTAATCTCTGCATGGCATCGTAAGTTTTATGGGCAACCACCGCCTAGCTGTTACTTTTTAAATACCGCATCAATTCTTCTTCTCCACCTAAAAAAGAAGCCTCCTTTAAAGCTATCGAGGTATCGCTTTTTGTTTTGTTTGAAGATTCAGGGCGAAAATCAGAAGGCTTAGTTTTAGAAATTAATTCTATTTTCGGGGAGGTTAAATCAATGATTGTAATTAAAATAGCATAGCAGCCTAGTGGTTGTATTCTTCCGATACAGGGGAAGGGGACTATGTTTGAATTTACAGAATTGTGAATCTCATAGCTGTAAACCACGTCGTTATTTTTGCATTGCTGTACTTCTACTATGTAGCGGCGTGCAATATCATGTTTCAGCATAGCGCTATCGATAGCAATATGTTTTCTGGATCAAATTGAAATTTAGAAGTAAATTCAATTTCATACTGATGCTTTTTTAGCGTTTTGATAGGTAAAACACGAGAGGTACTATCTCCTGAAACCAGAAGGATACGATGCCCAATCATACGCATAGCAACTCCGATATGCTTTTCAGGACTTTGGCAACTGTTATTTTGCGCAAAGCAGCCATTACCTAATAGTAAGAGGCAAAGTAAAATGAAAGCGATATATGGGGAAGTGCGAGAAGTCATAATTACAAACCTATTGCTTTACAACACCAATTCAACCCCATTTACTTTCATTTTACCTTATTTTACATTTGGAGCACTTCGGGTAATACCCTTATGAAACGTGGCAAACGAATTGCAGCCACAGATTTCCTATCTTTGGAGTGCAAGAGTAAGTATACCTTCTATGCATGTGGGTACACCTTATCGCGGCAAAGGAAGAGTGGTTTTCTAAAAAAGCTAAATAAATTCAACCAAATGAGTATGTTAAGTAAGAATCAGGCAAAGCAGATGGAAGAAGAATGGACGGAGGTAATCACGGCAAAAACCAATTTATTTGACTTAAAACTCCGAGAAATATGGCAGTACCGAGACTTAGTAGCCATTTTTGTCCGCCGAGATTTTGTGGCGGGGTTTAAGCAAACCATATTAGGCCCTATTTGGATGTTTATTGGGCCATTAATGGGTGGGATTATTAATGTAATTATTTTTAATAGCATTGCCAATATTTCTACCGATGGGGCACCCCCTATATTGTTTCAGATGTTGAGCATTGCCGTGTGGCAATATTTCTTGAATTGCTTTAATGGTGCTGCCGGAACGTTTCGCTCCAATGCAGGGATTTTCTCTAAGGTGTATTTCCCTCGTTTAACAGTTCCCATTGCGAGTTCCGTGTCTGCAATTTTTTCTTTGGGCATTCGCTTTATTTTAATTGGAGGGCTTTGGATTTATTTCGCCACGCAAGGGGCAGTAACATTCCAAGGAATTAAACTACTGCTTTTGCCTGTTTTGTTGCTCATTTTAGCGGTTTTAGGCATTAGTTTGGGCATTGTAGCCGCAGCAATTACCCTCAAATACAAAGACATCAACAACTTTGTAGCCTACGGAACACAATTTTTGCTCTATCTTTCTGCTGTGGTGTATCCTATCTCTGTGTTGCCCGAAAATTTTCAATTTCTTGCCGATTACAATCCGTTGGTTCCCATCTTTGAATCGGCAAGAAACATAGTGTTAGGCACAGGAATACTCGATTTGCAAGGCGTGGGAGTTGCCGCCGTAATAACCCTTGTTTTTGCTGTTCCTGCCATTATGATTTTTAACTATACCGAACGCACTTTCGTGGATAAAGTGTAAACTAATTACGGATTTCTAATGGGGAATTACGATTTATACTATTACATATAATGCGAATAAGGATTTAAAAAGACTATTAAAAAAAACTAAGCAAAAGAGTCATTTTTTATCATCTCGACCGAAGGGAGAGAACTATAATAATTACTTGTCCTATGTTTAGATTCTTCACAAGCCCAGAATGACATCAAAATTTACTATTTGGCTTCAAAAAAGAAAATCACAATCCCTGATTCATATATATAGTGATAACATAATCAGATAATCATACCATTAAACTATGGAAACCATCACCAATATCAACCAGTTAGATTTTAATAAGCGATATACCTATGCCGACTACCTCACATGGCAATTTGAGGAGATGGTTGAACTCATTAGAGGGAAACTGTTTAAGATGTCGCCTGCGCCTAATAGCTATCATCAAGAATTAAGTGGAAACCTCAGCGGTTTACTTTGGAACGCTTTGCGTAGGAGCCCATGTAAAGTGTTTGATGCCCCCTTCGATGTACGGTTACCCTCTAAAAAAGATGGAGAAACTATTTACACCGTAGTACAACCCGATATTTGTGTCATTTGCGATATTTCCAAAATAGATAAAAGGGGCTGTTTAGGGGCACCAAATTTAATCATAGAAATCCTCTCGCAAAGTACCGCACAGAAAGATATAAAAGATAAGTTTGAGATATACCAAGAGGCAGGTGTGAAAGAATACTGGATAATCCATCCCGAAGAACAAACGCTACTTATTTACACTCTCGATACAGCAGGGATATACCAGCCGAGTCGCTTACTGACCAAGGGAGATACTGTAGGAGTAGGCGTGGTGGAAGGATTAACCATCAACTTAGATGAGGTGTTTACGCCGAATATATATGAGTAAAAAATGCAATAAGTTTTTCATGACTCGTTTGGCTTAAACCCGTTCAATCCAAAGCAGCGCAACCTTACAGAAAAGCCATTTTGTGTCAGTTTCTTTACTGTGCATTTAGCTGGCAATTTGGCTTTACAATCCATTCCAATCTTGGGATAATCACCTCGCTGTACCCCCATATAAATGACAACTTTTGGCAACAAGGCTGACAACATTTAAAATTTTATTTCTCGCAATAAAATTTTAAAAAATCAAATGTTGCCACGTTTCTAGTCATTTCTTGCCAATTCTTATCACAAAGTAGGATTAATGAAATTTATGCTTTATAATTAAACATTTGTTTAAAATAAAAACATTTTATTATGTCCTATCTATCTGCAAAAGAAGTGTCTAAAGCACTCAACATTTCAATGAGTAGCGCCTACCGCATGTTGGCTAAGGCAAAGTCAAAACCTTATCAGAAAGTAACAGTAATGAAGTTTTGTGAGGTACATCAGCTCAATTGTGCTCAATTCTTGTCAGTTCTTGCCAAGCGCTAGGAAAGTTAAAAACAGCCTCCTATGTTTGTATCGCTTGCAAGTAAATGTTCAATTATTAAACAATTTTTTTAAACGATGAGACAAAATTTCGGAGAACTTGTACAACCCTCGGAAAACGCCTCTCAAAATTCAAATTCTATGAAAATTAATTTTGATCCTGTTGCTTTTGACGACAACCAACTCCCCGAGGCGCACCAAGCGCTTATCGATGAACTCAACGACGTTACTTTTCAAAAACTATCGCTGAAAAGACGCTACGAAACAGCGGTTGAAAGAGAAGTACGTGCCACCACGCAATATGAAACTGCTATCGCCCAAAAGGCTGCTTACGAATCTATTTTAGCCGACTTACCTTCCGGCGACCCCCTTGTTGAGGTAATGCAATACGAACTCGACCGCGCTACTTGGAATGTAAGCCGTGCCGAGGCTAGCTTAAAAAATGTGTCGAAAATTTCACAAATGATACAAGCGGCTGCACATGATACTACTATCGACCGTGAAAACGCTCTTTCGGCACTAAAAAGCACTATAGAAACCGAAGCAAGCAGCCGAGGAGTAAGCCTGTAACCCTGCGAGAATAGAAGGAACTGATAGTACGATAATCACAGAATCATATCATTCATTCTATCACAAGAAAAACATTTTATTCAATCACAAAAAAATGAAAGCAAGTCTATTTATTCTGTTGGCAAAAGCAAGTACAGTCGGAATCACTTTAGCCACTGCAAATGCCGCTATTCCGAGCGACTTAGGAAAAATGATTGCCGACATAGGAATTATAGGCTTGCTATTCTACCTCTATTCGCAAGAACGCAAAGAGAGGAAAGAACTATTCCACCATATTTTGAAACAAAATGAAAATACGAGTAAAAAAAGTAATTGATGGCGATAGCTTCGATGCCGAAGTAACTATTGCCTCTAACGAAAATGGAAATACCATTTATGACCCACTGATCCTTCGATGCCGCATAGGAAATATAGATGCTCCCGACAGGGGAGAGGCACATCACCTAGAAAGCAAGCAGTATTTAAAAGAACTGATTGAAGGGAAACATCTAAAGGTAGAATTGCTAGAAAAAGACCGCTACAATCGTTATGTGGTTATCCCTTACCTGAACGAGCAACGACTCGACGAGTATTTGGTCCAAAACGGCATGGCTTGGCATTTTGAACGGCATTCGGGCAATGCCCACTTGGTTGAGTTAGAACAGCACGCTATTTTAGAAAAGGCGGGCATTTGGAGTGCGGAAGTAATGGAAAAGCATTTTAGCCGATACTACAGAACGGTATAAAATGCATTGCGAAGCATTCCAAGGAGGAGTACCAAAAGGGCAAGGTGCAATTATTTAGTAGCTGTTGGTGAATTGCTTGAGACTTGCCAACAGCTGCTGACCGTTCTGTCAGACTCACCTCTAAACAAGATGCTTAAAAAAGTGCTATTTTTGAGTTATAAAAAAATGCCCTAAGCAATACCGAACGTAGAGGGGCTGCCAACAGAAAACTTTTGAAAAATGAATTATAAATTATCCTTCTAGGGAGGCGTCTTAACGCTATCGATGGTACAGCATTTTTATCATACCGAAAATTTATATACCATCGTTGTGAGCTTACCCCAACCCTCTTCTTATGTTTCACGCTTTTTGAGAGCAAGATGTAACTATTGCACAATAATTGTAAATTGGGCGATGTAAACCATACCACCCTTGCCTACGGTTTGCGTAAAGCATAGGCGAACGCCTAAGATTAAAGTAAAAACTTATTCGCTTTCAAAAACTTCAAAGGTTTAAGCGATATAATTGCAAAGCATCAACCAATCAAAAAATGGCTGGTGTAGTACTCAAAAGGAAGAAACCCATACAAACAGTATGGCGTTGAAGGTTTGCTCGTTATTCAATTATTACATCATCGAATAATCATTTATAAATGCTCAACAATAAATCAATACTAATTACAGGAGGAACAGGCTCATTTGGGAAGAAATTTGTTGAAACCGTTCTGAAAAACTATCCTGAGGTAAAACGCTTAGTAATCTACTCACGAGATGAATTAAAACAGTACGAAATGGCACAGCAATTCTCTCCTCAAAAATACCCTGCGCTACGCTATTTTATTGGGGATGTGCGCGATAAAAATCGGCTTTTGAGAGCCTGCAAAGGGATTGATGTCATTGTTCATGCGGCTGCGCTCAAACAAGTCCCTACGGCAGAGTACAACCCAATGGAATGTATCAAAACCAATGTGCTAGGTGCTGAAAATGTAATTGAAGCCGCTATGGATTGTGGCGCACAAAAAGTGGTAGCCCTTTCTACCGATAAAGCTGCCGCCCCCATTAATTTGTATGGAGCAACTAAACTCTGTTCCGATAAGCTTTTTGTAGCAGCAAATAACATGAAAGGTAGAACAGGCTTATTTTTTAGTGTAGTGCGCTATGGCAATGTAATGGGGTCCAGAGGTTCTGTCATTCCTTTTTTCTTGGATAAACGAAAAGAAGGCGTGCTTCCCATTACCGATGATAGAATGACCCGTTTCAACATTACCTTAAAAGAAGGCGTTGATATGGTATTGGATGTGTTAACTATTGGATGGGGAGGAGAAATTTTTGTACCTAAAATCCCGTCCTACAAAATAACAGATGTTGCTACAGCGATTGGCCCCGACTGCCAACAGAAAATAGTAGGTATCCGCCCCGGAGAGAAAGTCCACGAAGAAATGATTACCGAAGCCGATTCTTACACCACCGTGGATTTAGGAAAATACTACGCCATACTCCCACAAGTACCGGTTTGGAAAAAAGAAGCATTTATGACACACTTTGAAGCCAAAGAAGTAGAACAGGGCTTTAAATACAATTCGGGGACGAACAAAGAGTGGTTAAGTATAGAAGAAATTCGCCGTTTAATTCAATTGCATGTAGCCCCAACCTTTACAGTAGCATGAGCCGAAAAAACATACCCTACGGCAAACAACACATTACCCAAGCCGATATAGAAGCGGTAGTTGAAGTGCTGAAATCGGACTTTTTAACCCAAGGGCCTGCCATTGCAGCCTTTGAAAAAGCATTTGCCCAATACATAGGTTGCCAATATGCTGTGGCTGTCGCCAACGGAACGGCGGCACTGCATTTATGCACTTTAGCCCTAGAAGTGAACGAAACTTCGAAAGTAATTACCTCGCCCATTACCTTTGCCGCCTCGGCGAACTGTGTGCGCTACTGCGGGGGAGAAGTGGTTTTTGCCGATATTGACCCGCAAACTGCACTGCTCGATATTGAAAAGGTAAAGGCACTGTTAGAAGCAAGCCCTAACGAAACGTACCAAGGGATTATCCCCGTAGACTTTGCGGGTTATCCCGTAAATATGGAAGCCTTTCGTGCTTTGGCAGAGGAATATAACCTATGGCTTATTGAAGATGCCTGCCATGCCCCCGGAGGCTACTTTACGGATAGCCACGGGAAGCCACAAAATTGTGGGAATAGCAACTACGCCGACCTCGCCATTTTTTCCTTCCATCCGGTAAAACACATTGCGAGTGGCGAAGGGGGAATGATTACCACGAACCGAAAAGATTTGTACGAAAAACTGATTCAGTTGCGAACCCATGGGATCACTAAAGAACCTCATCTCCTCAAAGAAAACCACGGTGGATGGTACTACGAAATGCAAACGCTCGGTTATAACTACCGACTGCCCGACATTTTGGCGGCGCTAGGCATCTCGCAGTTAAGCAGGGCAGCAGAAAACTTGGAAAAGCGCAAAGCAATAGCAAAACGATACGATGAGGCATTTCAAGGAACGGCAATTAAGCCCTTAGCCGCTGCGGAAGGACATGCCTACCACTTGTATGTCATCCAAACAGAAAAACGCAAAGAATTATACGATTACCTCGGATTTCATCGTGAAACGATTCGCATACTACGG
>CAZFQW010000103.1:0-8977 GCA_964521225.1 uncultured Roseobacteraceae bacterium | reverse complement strand
CGGGATTAATCTTTTCGGCAAACTCAACTTTAATGGTTAAACTATTATCAAAATTGGCTCGTAGCTGAGAAATGGGCTTATCTGCTACAATTTCGCCTGTGTTGATAATGATTGCCCTACTACAAAGTGCTTGGACTTCTTGCATAATATGTGTTGAAAGGATAACTGTTTTTTCTTTGCTAACCGCTTTAATTACATTCCTGATTTCGACAATTTGGTTGGGGTCCAGCCCTGTTGTTGGTTCGTCGAGAATTAAAACAGAGGGGTCGTGTATTAGCGACTGTGCTAACCCTACCCGTTGCCTGTACCCTTTTGAAAGTGCCCCTATTTTTTTCTTTTTTTCTTTTTCTAAACCGGTGAGTGCTATCATATCGGCAGTTCGTTCTTTCGCCGTTTTGTTGCTTAGTTTATGAAGCCCTGCAATAAAATGAAGATACTCTAAAACATACATATCTAAGTACAGGGGGTTGTGTTCGGGCAGGTAGCCAACCCGTTCTCTTACTTCTAAAGGATGACTGTTCACGTTGTATCCTGCCACTAAAATGCTTCCGCTTGTGGGAGGTAAATAGCCCGTGGCGATTTTCATGGTAGTAGATTTACCAGCACCATTAGGGCCAAGGAAACCCACAATTTCTCCGGTATCTACTTGGAACGAAACATCATTTACCGCTTTTTGCTCTCCGTATTGTTTTACCAAGTTTTTTACTACAACACTCATAATCGGTTTAATTTCTCTTTTACTGTATTATAAACTCTGCAATCTATTTAAAAACTTAATTTGTTGTGCAGAGTTCGGTTTCAAAGAAGTTTGTACTAAAACGTATTTCAATCAAATGAAAAAAGCGATTGTAGTGGGTGCGGGAATAGGTGGTATTGCCTCTGCAATTCGGTTATCGGTACTAGGTTTTGAAGTTCAGGTTTTTGAGAGCCATCATAAAGCCGGAGGAAAGCTCGCTGAGTTTCGCCACGAAGGCTTTCGGTTCGATATGGGCCCCTCACTTTTCACCTTGCCCGAAGAAGTGGACAATTTATTTGAAATAGCAGGATATAACCCCAAAGATTTTTTTGAATACGAACGCTTGCCCGTAATTACCAAGTATTTTTATGAGGATGGCACTGTAATTAATGCGTGGGCAAACCCAGAAGATTTTGCCAAAGAAATAGCACAAAAAACAGCGGTTACCGAGCAAGATATACACGCCTTTTTGCGCAAAAGCGAAGAATTATATGCCATTACAGAAAATGTATTTCTAAGGAAATCTTTACACAGGTTAGCTACCTATTTCAATAAAGAAACTTTAAACTCGATGCTGAAAGTAGGGAAACTCGATGCTTTTAGTACAATGCACCACACAAACCAAAAGCGGTTTGCCGACGATAGAGTCGTGCGCCTTTTCGATAGATACGCCACCTACAATGGTTCTAACCCATACAAGGCTCCCGCAACGCTTAATATCATCCCTCATTTAGAACATACTTTAGGTGCTTATTTCCCCAAAGGCGGTATGTATGCCATTGTAGAAAGCCTTGTTACTCTTGCCAAAAAGCTAGGTGTTCAATTTAATTTTGGAACGGAGATAGAAGAGATTTTGGTAGATGGTAAAAGTGTACAAGGAGTGAGAACGAAGAGTAGCATTTACGAATCGGAAATAGTAGTTAGCAACATGGATATAGTTCCTACTTACCAGAAACTTCTGCCTCACATAAAGCATCCTGAAGGTACTTTAAGACAAGCACGTTCAAGTTCGGCACTCATTTTTTATTGGGGGATGAAAGAAACCTTTCCCGAACTCGATTTGCACAACCTATTTTTCAGCGAAAACTACGAGAAAGAGTTTCAGGATATTTTCGAGGGAAACAAGCCAACGGATGATCCTACTGTATATGTTTACATAAGCAGCAAAAATAATTTGAGCGATGCCCCTAAGAACGCCGAAAATTGGTTTGTAATGATCAACGTTCCGCCCAATACAGGGCAGCAATGGGAAAGCTGGCAACAGCAGGCAAAAGAAAAAATTATAGAAAAGCTAGAAAGAATGTTGGGTAAGGCAGTAGCGTCAAAAATTCTATTTGAGAAAACACTCACGCCAGTATCAATAGAGCAGAACACCTCCTCGTGGCAGGGGGCATTGTACGGTAACAGTAGCAACAACCGCTTTGCCGCCTTTTTAAGGCACCCTAATTTTTCTTCTAAAATAAAGAACTTGTATTTTGCAGGGGGAAGTGTGCACCCCGGAGGAGGTGTTCCTCTTTGCTTACTTTCAGCCAAAATAATTACAGATTTAGTGAATGAAAGACAGTGAAATAAAATTCCTAAAATCATTGTAAGTACCAACAAAAAAAAACGTTTTAAAAAGAGGGGCAATTATCGTTTAGTCCAATTAAACCTCAAAAGTATCTACGATTCATGAAGTTAAAAAAGTTCGTTTTTAGTCTTAACATCATGCTCATATTACTGGGATTACCTAGTTTAAAAGCACAAAACCAAAACACTCCGCTAAAAACCAAGTTTCGTGTGGGCTTAAAAGTGGACCCTCCTTATGTAATGAAAGACAACGATGGTGATTACTACGGGCTAAGTGTAGATGTTTGGTATAAAATTTCAAGCGATTTAGCCATTCCGTATGAATTTATAGAATATACGCATACTCAGGATATGATTGTGAGTCTAGCAGGCAGAAAAATAGATTTGGTGATAAACCTACTCTCTTACAGCGGACAAAGGGCGAGACAATTGGATGTTACCTTGCCCTTTTTAACCTCTAGTATGGCGGTTGCCGTAAGAAGCACCAACGAAAGTCAAATTATAGTTTTTTTCTCTAACCTTGCTTCTCCAAGCTTTTTAAAACTTTTTGGTGTTTTAGTGCTCATTGTTTTCGCTTTTGGTATAATTGTTTGGCTGGTAGAAAAACAGTATAATCCTACCGATTTTAGAGATGGAATTTATGGAGTAATGGATGGGATTTGGTGGTCAACGGTTACCATTACCACTGTTGGTTATGGTGACAAAACGCCCAAAACAACCCTAGGGAAAATGATTTCGATGTTATGGATGTTTGCGGCTATTAGCTTGATTTCGAGTTTTACGGCTACAATTGCCTCTACCTTAACCGTGAACAGGTTGGAAACCGAGATAAATACGCTTCAGGACTTAAATAAAATAGGAAAAATCGGCACAGTTCGGAACTCCGATACAGAAGATTATTTAGTGCGTCATCAGTTAAAACCATTTAAAAAATACGATTCTACAGAAGAAGGGCTGGAAGATCTAGATAATGGGGTTATAAAGGCGTTTGCTCACGATAGGGCAGTGATTCATTTTTTTATTACCGAACAAAACTTGGGTGATCAAATCAAATTAGTGCCTACTATGTTCAATAAACATTACCTCAGTTGGTTGATGACCCGTAACAACCTCTATTACAGACAAATAAACCCTGAAATAGCCGATTTTTTAGGAAGAGAATCTTGGGAGAAATACCTTCAGAAATACAGTATGGAACTTGTAAATTAATATTTATTTAGAAAGCTTATCCGAATTCTTTTTGAGAAACTGTTCTAAATCTTCCATGTATTCTTTCCCTTTTTTTTGGATGAGGCAATGTCTAATTTCATTCTGTTGGTTTACCAAACTTATTTTTATTTGCTTGGCAATTGCATCTTTATCTACCGAAAATGTGGCTATTTCCTCTTTGGTAAGTCGCTTGGTTAAATCTTGATAAACAGGCATTACAATGCACTCACATTTAATACTACGTTCTTTCTCTTTGCACAAGTCTGCTTTCAAATTCTCTAAAGTAGTATTCACAAAAATCGTTTCTAGGTCAGAATACTGCTTAAGCACATCAAGCCCCCCATTGAAAAACAGATACACCACAATAACTACCACGATTACACCTATAATTTTCACTATAAATTTTACTACTTTCACAATGATGATAATTGCCAAAATTACCAAGGCTAGGTACAAAAATGCTATGGGATCCATAGGAAATATTTTGGGTAATTAAGTAAGTGTAAAAGAATAATTCCGGTCATCATTTTATTAACAAGTTCATAAACAGATACTTGTGTGAAAATAAAAAAGCACTGATGCTTATCCTAAAAAAGTGATTAAAACTCCTGCTGCAACTGCCGAGCCAATTACACCTGCAATGTTGCTCGCCATTGCATATTGTAAAATATGATTTTGTGGATCTTCTTTTAGGGCAAGTTCATTCGCCACACGCGATGCCATTGGGACAGCACTTAAACCTGTGGCTCCTATAAGTGGGTTTATTTTTTTTCGAGCGAAAATATTATACGTTTTTACGATTATAATACCCCCGGCAATGGAAATGGCAAAGGCTAAAAAACCACCTCCTATAATCAATAGAGTTCTTAGGTCTAAGAAAGAATCCGCCGTCATGGTAGCACCTACGGCAAGTCCCAGAAAGATAGTAGCGGTATTTAAAATACCTTTAGAGGCGGCTTCGTGTAGCCTAATTACTGAGCTTCCTATTTCTTTTACTAAGTTGCCAAAAAGCAACATTCCTACTAAAGGCACTGCCGAAGGGACAAGAAGAGCAACTAGAGTCCCTAGCATAATGGGGAAAATGATTTTAACCGTGCGTAAATTTTTGATAGGATGTTTAGAAGGATATTTCTTATCCATTTTACGCATATTGATTTTTAATTCTGCTTTGGTGATTGTAAACCGCACTACCAAAGGAATAATTATAGGAACAAGCGCCATGTAAGAGTAAGCTGCAATGGCTATAGGTCCCAATAAATGAGGGGCAAGTTTGATGGTAGTAAAAATAGCAGTGGGGCCATCGGCACCTCCGATAATACCCAATGCAGCGGCTTCTTTAATTGAAAAGCCCATGGCAAGAGCCCCAAAAAGAACGGTGAAAATTCCAATTTGCGCTGCGGCACCAAATAGCGCAAGCCTAAGGTTGCGAAGCATAGGGCCAAAATCGGTAAGAGCACCCACGCCCATAAAAATAATAGGGGGTAGAAATCCCGTTTTAATAAGCAAATAATAAATGAGATTCATAATCCCGTGGTGCTTTGCAATTTCAAGCAAGGTCATGTGGGAAATGTTGTTTTCTTCGGTAGCTTGTACTACGCCCATTTCTCCGCCGGGGAAATTTGCCAGTAATAGCCCAAAGGCTATCGGAACCAACAGAAGCGGTTCAAATTGTTTTTTTATGCCTAGGTATAGTAATATGAAACCTATTAAAAGCATGATAAGGATGCCTGGCTTTTCGATAATATCACCAAAAGCGGTCATCTGGTATAATTTCTCCAAAATCTCCATAAGCTCGGTCAGTTCTAAATAGAAAATTAAATTAATTGCGTATCTACCGACTTATTGAAGTTTCAGAATAACATCATCTTCTTCTACATCTTCGCCATCTTTTAAGCAAATCTCAGCTACTTTACCATCTTTTTCGGCAATGATGGCATTGTAAACTTTCATCGACTCAATATAGCAAAGGGTATCTCCTTTGGTAACGTAATCGCCTACTTTTACAGCGGTATCGGCAGATGATTTTGTTAAGAAAAATTTCCCTTCAATTGGGGCAATTACCTCTTCGGTAGCTCCGCTATTGGTAGGAGCTGTTGCGGTTTCGTTGGCACTAGCTTCGCCATAACTGATAGAAACTTTGAATTTTTCTCCGTTTACGCTAACAACTAAATCTTTTGGCTGACTTACTGGAAGAGTTGCAGCAGCAACCGAGTTGGTAATGGTTGCGGGTTTTCCTTCTTTCTCGGCCTTTCTTTGGGCTAAGTCTGCTTCAAAAGCGGCTTTAGCTTCTCCGGAGCGGTAGGCTCTATACTGGGTTGGGTGCATGGCAAGTTCCATCAATTCTTCTTCGTCTTCGCCAACATCCCAGCCTTTTTCCTTCATTTCGGCTCTATATACATCTAACTCATCGGGGTATAAATCTTGCGGATTCCCTTCATAAAATTCTCTGTTTTGTGCCTTTGCTAAATCAACTAATTCTTGGGAAAGTTTCCCTGGTAGTTTCCCCGATTTCCCGAGTAGCATATCCCAAACATTATCGGCAACCATACTCCACCGTTCTTTCTCCTTCTTCATTTGGATGACGTTCATCAAGGCAACGTTTTTCACGTATTGACTATATGGGGTTACTAGAGGCGGGTAGCCCATTTTAGGCCATATATATTCTACTTCATCAAATAGCGCAATTAATAAATCGTCTTGCGTAATTTCTGGCTTTCCTTTTTTGGTAAGCCATTTATTGAGGCTGCTCAAATTATTTTCTAAGTCGGACATTAAACTTCCCATCATGCCGCCCGGTAAACCCGGTGCAATGAGCAGGGAATTCATCATTCTGTTTCTTGGATTAATATAATAGCCTAAGAAATCGTCTATAAACTCTTGGGTTAACGCTCTTACAGCCATATAAGCCTTCATGTTTATATCCGGTACTTTAAAGCCTGCATCCTTCAGCATAGCGTGTGCCGTTAGTAAGTCAGTGTGCCCCGTTCCCCACGAAAGCGGCTCCATGCCTACATCTATAATATCGGCACCTGCTCTCGCAACCTCTAAAATCGAAACAGGCGCAAAGCCTGGCCCTGAGTGCCCATGATAGGTTACCAAAATATTGGGGTGAGCATCTTTAATAGCGTTCACTATTTTTCCTAAAGATACCGGGCGGCCTATCCCTGCCATATCTTTTAAACAGATTTCGTCGGCCCCTGCGGTAATCAACTCCTCTGCCATGTTAATGTAATACTTTACGGTGTGTACTTCAGAGTAAGTTAAGCTCAGTGCAGCTTGGGCAATCATCCCTCCTTCTTGTGCGTATTTTATAGAATCGGTAATATTTCTAACATCGTTTAGCCCGTCGAATGAGCGGACAATATCAGTACCTTGCTTTTTCTTTACTTTAAAAAGTAGTTTTCTTACATCGGCAGGAACGGGGCTCATACGGATACCATTGAGGGCACGCTCTAGCATGTGCGTTTGTATACCTGCATCGTTAAATGGCTGAGTCCATTCTCTTACTGAACGGTTAGGGTTTTCGCCAAATAACAAATTGATTTGTTCGAAGCCTCCACCGTTCGACTCTACCCTACTAAAACAGCCCATATTTACAATTTCTGGAGCTACTCTAACTAGTTGATCGACTCGTGGCATATACTTGCCAGAAGATTGCCACATATCGCGGTACATCAACGAAAATTTAATTTCTCTTGCCATGTTTTGTATAATTTACTGAAAAGGCGGTTTATCTAATTTAATTTTTTGATTTCTGTAATATTTCCTTGCCCCTTTGTGAAGTGATTTACAGCCGCCACAATTGCTGCAATTTTGTTGGGGGAAATTTCACCATCTTTGATATTTGTTATCGATATTGTTTCCTCGGGTGGTGTATTTCCCGGAAAATAGCGATTCACTATTTTGATAAGTAATTGACCAAAAAATACTACCAAGGCAAGTACAGAGAAAACCGTAATCATTCCAACGGTTAGTAAGGTGAGGGCAGTGCGATAAGTTTCGATCATCTAGAAATCTTTTTAAAATCCGTGTTTAAATTTGCTTCCTTCTAATATCCACTTTTTAAATGTTTTAGGCAAGAAACTTAAGCGAGGGAACGGTTTAATAAAGCCCATTTTATTAAATTAAGTTCTCATTAAGATAGTCATAAACGATTTAAACACACCTAAATTGATACTTCTAAAAGTATTGCAAACAATCCAGTGAAAATTATTTTATTAATGATAACATACAGGTTAGCTTTGCATATATTAAATGCTTTTATTTTTGATGAAATGAAAGCTAGATTCTTATACTTATAACTCTCTCCCAAATGAATAGAGACCAAAAATTATTCGATTTAATCAGTCAAGAAAAACAACGTCAGGAACGCGGACTAGAGCTAATTGCCTCAGAAAACTTTGCTTCACCTCAAGTAATGGAAGCCGCAGGTAGTGTATTAACTAACAAATATGCGGAAGGATTACCAGGAAAGAGATACTATGGAGGCTGCGAGGTAGTGGATGAGATTGAAGATTTAGCACGTACTCGGCTTAAAACTCTCTTCGAGGCAAGTTGGGCGAACGTACAACCCCATTCAGGTGCTCAGGCAAATGCAGCTGTAATGTTAGCTATACTTAATAAAGGAGATAAAATTTTAGGGTTTGATTTATCACATGGTGGGCATTTAACGCATGGTTCTACGGTAAATTTTTCAGGTAAACTTTACGAACCTTCTTTCTATGGTGTCGAAAAAGAAACAGGACAGATTGATTGGGATAAGGTGGTCGATATTGCTAGAAAAGAAAAGCCGAAATTGATTATTTGCGGAGCCTCGGCATATTCGCGCGATTGGGATTACGCCACCCTAAGAACCGCTGCCGATGAAGTAGGCGCATTACTATTGGCGGATATTTCGCACCCTTCCGGTTTAATTGCAAGAGGGCTTTTAAACGACCCTTTAAAGCATTGCCATATAGTAACAAGCACCACCCATAAAACCTTAAGAGGACCAAGAGGTGGGATTATTATGATGGGCGAAGATTTCGAAAATCCTTTTGGGCTCAAAACGCCTAAAGGAAAATTGAGGATGATGTCGTCGTTACTCGACTCGGGCGTTTTCCCAGGAACTCAGGGTGGCCCATTAGAGCATATTATCGCCGCAAAAGCAGTGGCTTTTGAAGAAGCTCTATCAGACGAGTATATGCGTTATATCCTCCAAGTTGAAAAAAATGCTGATATCATGGCAAATACCTTCATGGAGAAAGATTATCAAGTAATTTCTGGGGGTACAGATAACCACATGATGCTTATTGACCTCCGCAGTAAGGGAATTACGGGGAAAGATGCAGAAGAAGGGCTAATTAAAGCAGACATTACCATCAATAAAAATATGGTTCCTTTCGATGATAAATCACCATTTATAACTTCGGGAATGCGTGTGGGTACGGCCGCACTGACCACTAGAGGCTTAAATGCAGACGA
>CAZFQW010000102.1:0-9028 GCA_964521225.1 uncultured Roseobacteraceae bacterium | reverse complement strand
TAATCATTCAAAAAATTTGTAATCTCCCTTATACACTAAATTCTATACAGGCTCGCCGCTTTTAACCTATTAAATCAAACAAGTATTAATCATCAATATTATTTTTGATTTCTTCAAATTGCTTATTCAATTCCTCGAACCTGCTTATGGCATCGCTGTTAGGCATTTTACTTCCACCACCACTTACCACATTGTATAAATACGAAATTTGGTCAATCAGTTTAGGTTGCATGTAAGTGCCATTTTCTGTTACAAGGTTTGTAAGTGTAGCTTCCAGCATTTTTAGTTTTTCTTTGTCTGCATTGCTCATTTTTTGTGTGGCTGAAATCTTTTTGTACTCTTTTTCTAATGTATCCTGAGTCTTTCTTGCCTCTGAAAGTAGGCTCACTAACTCAAGCGATAACTTTTCTTGTTTAGCAATGTCTTCTTTGGTAACGCCTGAATCTATTAATCTTGGATCCATTTTCAGTTCAAAAGATTGCTCAATTACCTTTTTGCCTACCACTAAACGAGCGGTATATTTTCCTGGAGAAGCCATAGGGCCATACTGGCATCGTCTGCTGCTGCTTTGATGCCAAGGCCCTGCGTGGGTCATGTTCCAATTAAAACGATGAGTACCTTTCGTTGCTTTTAAGTTTCGGTTTACCGAGTATAAAACAGTATTCATTCCCATATTTTCCATTGCTTTTTCAATCAATTTTTCGCTGGCATTGCTAAAGAAAGTATTCACTATTTTTCCTTCTGCATTAAAAATTTCAAGCCTAATTGGTTCAGCCTGATTTTCTGGTAAATAGTAGTCGAACTGTACCGAAGGGGTAGGGTATTCGGGGAAAGTACTTGAGCGGCCAATCATCGGGAACTGAAAACGGTAAGTATCTTGAGGTTTGAAGAGAACGGGTTCATCGGCCAAGGTATCAAAGCTTTTTTGATGTAAAGGCGATAAATTATCCATTACCCAAAAGCTTCTGCCCATAGTAGAAATGGCTAAATCGTTTCTGTAAACCTTAATATCGGTAATAGGGGTGTTGGGTAAGTTTTGTTGGAACGACTTCCACGTTTTCCCGTCGTCTTGCGAAATGAACAAACCAAACTCAGTTCCTGCATATAATAAACCTTCGCGCTTGGGGTCTTCTCGCACTACTCTGGTAGGATAATCGGCAGGGATTCCGTTAATTCCATTGGTTAATAAAGCCCAGCTTTTGCCATAGTTTTCGGTCTTATAGATGTATGGTTTCCAGTCGCCTAACTGATAGCGAAGTACTGCAATGTACGCTTTTGCTTCGTTATGCGGAGAAGGCTCAACGGCATCTACTCTACCTCCAGGAGGAAGCTTTGTAGGAGTTACTTTATCCCAATTTACGCCGCCATCTTTGGTAACATGTACAGGGCCATCGTTTGCGCCAACCCAAATAACGCCTTCTTTTACAGTAGATTCTCTGATGGCATAGAGGGTACTATAAAACTCTTCGCCTGTGATATCTCTTGTAATGGGCGAACCTGAAATTACTTGTTTGTCGTCTTCAAAAGCAGTTAAGTCAGGAGAAATGATTTCCCATGTTTTCCCTTCGTCGGTAGTTTTGTGCACAAATTGCGATGTATGATAAACTACGTTGGGATTATGCGGAGATACATGAATTGGCGAAACTCGCTGAAATCTGAACTTTAGATCTTTAGGGTTGTGCCCGTACATATTGGCGGCGCCTACATCGTAACGCTTTTCTACGCCTGTTCTTTTGTCGAATACTCCGAAGCGCCCTTTACAATTTGAATAGACAATATTGTGATTGCCCGGCTTTGGAACTGCGGGGCCTGTTTCGCAACCGCCTGTATTTAAAATCCAACCAATACCAGGGGCTTGGATAGCCCCTGGTGCCATGCTCGGTACGGCAATGGTGGTGTAGTTGTCTTGCTGCCCGCCATACATCCAATAAGGGTATTGGTCGTCTACCTCAACTTGGTAAATTTCGCCAGTAGGTTGGTTGTACTGCGTTGACCAAGACTCACCGCCGTTCATCGTTACATTGGCACCGCCATCGTTCGACTGAATGAAAATATCTGGGTTGTTAGGGTTTATCCACATATCGTGGCTATCGCCATGTGGCGAGTGGATTCTTTGCCAGTTTTTGCCTCCATCAGTAGATTTAAAATAGCCTGTTGCACAAACATAAACTACATCGGGGTTGGTAGGGTCAACATCAACATTGGTATAATAAAAAGGGCGTGCTCTAATTCCTCCATAGTTTGAAACCAGCTCAAAAGAATCTCCTTGGTCGGTAGATTTGTACAAGCCACCTTCTTTGTTGGGGGCTTCTACCAAAGCATAAAGAATTTTTGAATCGGCAGGGCTTACCGCTAAATCAATTTTTCCAATGAGTCCTTTTGGTAAGCCGTTGGTAAGTTTTTGCCAGCTTTTGCCACTGTCCACCGACTTAAAAACGCCCCCTTCTTCTTGCGTTCCTCCGCTAATGATTGTCCAGGGCTTACGTTCTGCTTTCCATGCGCTAGCATACACCACTTCCGGATTACCCGGTAAAAATTCGATATCGGTAAAACCAACTTTATTAGAAATATAAAGGACTTTCTCCCAAGTTTTACCACCATCAGTTGTTTTAAAAACCCCTCTTTCTTCGTTGGCTTCAAATGCTTGGCCAATGGCTGCCACATAAACAATATTATGGTTTTCGGGGTGGATTTCTACCGCACCAATGTGCCCCGTGTTTTCTAAACCAATGTGCTGCCAAGTTTTACCCGCATCCACCGATTTGTAAACCCCTTTTCCTGTGATAACATTACTGCGAAGCCCATCGGAACCAGTGCCTACATATATAATATTAGGGTCGTTTTGTGCCACCCTAATAGCACCGATAGAAGGAGAAGCAAAAAAGCCATCGGAAACATTATTCCATGTGATACCAAAATCTGTAGTTTTCCAAACGCCACCGCCGGTAGCTCCCATATAATAAGTAGAAGGCTGGCTCGCAATACCTGCAACAGCGGTAACCCTTCCTCCTCTTGAAGGCCCTACGTTTCTGTATTGGAAAATATCAAACGATTGTTGTGCAAGGGCAACACACGAAAACAAAGCGAGTACCCATGTAAGCAGTATTGTTTTTTTCATAAATGTAATTGAGTAGAGTGTTAAAAATATTGATGTAAGTAGCGTGAAATGCTAATTTCTGGCTTCTATAAAATTCACTGAACACCAATAAAGTTATTGATATTCCTAGGAAAGTTTCGCGAGAATGAAGATGATTTTCAAATTTTTCATGCGTTTAACACACTATTAAACTTTTAAGTGAGCTTATTTCTTACATACTAATACCTTGGTAGTTTTATTTGATAACATACTTGAATGAGTCGGCAATGCATAATCAACGTTTCTTATGTTTTTTTTAAGTGTTTTCTTACATAGGTTGTCTAAATTAATTAGTAACAATGTGCTTACGTATATTATTTGTTAGTTTCACACTAATCTTTATTCACCATTTAAAACATAATTAGTTATGGAATTGAAAGCTGAAATCTTGGTAGAATGGGAAGTGGTTACAGTAAATGATTTAGACCATTACCCTGAGAACTTTGTATATTCTTTTGTGAATCCAAAACACGAAGTTTTATATGTAGGTACTGCTCATTTAGAAAGCCCAAAAACTGAGATACCCAAAATGCTATCGCGACTTGGGCTCAAAGCAGGAAATGTCCAGGTTTTAATAGGGTATTTAAATTCCATTGCAAGTAATCAGTATTTTACTAAAGTTAGTCTTAAAAAATTTGAAGGCTTTTTGCACTATAAATATCAGCCGACACTTAATAAAACAATAAATTTTGAGGATGTTGAAATGAATAACTTAGTAGTGAAAGGAGATGATTTATTGGCCGTGGTAAGGGCAAATATGTTTCATTAAAGATAGGATTGTTGATGATAAGTAACGATTCAATTTTAACTGATGGCAATTTTTATTATTGATTATCAATAAGTTATATTTTTAGTACTCTCTCAATTCATTCTCCTTTGCGCCTTTTAAATTCTTGTTAGTTTGAGAATTTAACGGGTTCTCTGATGTGGGGAATTACGAACTACTAAAATAATAATTTCGAGTGCTTCACCTCACAAATAGAGGATACCCAATTTTGCCTGAATACTTAATAATTAAGGGTTTAGCTAAAAGTTTATTAGCGGAATGGTGGTATTTACAAATTACACTACCTTCCTTTCAATTATCTGTTCTAATAGACTTATCAAAAGGGATTTTGAACTGATACATTATATTTTCGTCGGTGGCATCATCAAGAACATCTAAGCCGTATTTAATTTTCTTCGGGTCGTCATAAACGAATGTACCGAACATTCTATCCCAAAAAGAAAAGATATTACCAAAATTAGTGTCGGTCCAAGGGCGCTCAAAATGGTGATGAAATTTATGCATATTGGGCGAAATAAATACAAAGCTTAAAGTTTTATCTAGCCAAAGGGGCATATTGATATTTGCGTGCGAAGCGTATGTAAAGAAAATGGTAGCAATTCTGTAAACCATATAAAATGCCAATGGCGCACCCGAAATCAAGATAATAAGCAGAGCAAAAGTTTCACGTAAAATATAATCGCCTGGGTGGTGGCGTGTGCCAGTAGTGGCATCTACTTTGGTGTCGCTGTGGTGTATCATGTGGAAACGCCACATCCATTTTACTCTATGTAGTAAGTAATGAACGAGGTATTGCGCTACAAAATCGAGTAGCATAACGGCAATAATTAATTCAGCCCAAATAGGTAATTTTATTAAGTACAACAAACCAAATTCGTAAGCTCTCATCCAGGTGAAAATCCCCACTGTAGCAATGCCAAATACTAGATTGATGACCATACTTGTAGAAAGAAAAATAAGGTTTACACCATCGTGTTTCCACTTTTTATAGTCGAAATTTACTAAGGGGAAATTTCCTTCGAGTAACCAACTTATAGTTAAACAGAGGGCAACCCAAGCAATTTTTTGCCATGAGGGCATCGTTTCAAAAAACAATAAGAAATCTTCCATAATTGTTGCTAATTAAATTCTTTTCATTTTCAGTTTTACAGTAACAAAGTGTTTAGTTTGTTTTTTATAAAAATAAGATAATGTATTACATAAAATCTAGCCGATTAAACAACGTTTCTTTGTGCGTTTGCCCAATGGGAATATAATCTTCGCCAATAAGTACCTGCCCATCTTCAATGGCTCTAATTTGTTTAAGCTGCACAATATAGGAGCGATGTACACGCAAAAAGTCTGTATCCGAAAGTTTTTCCTCTAAAGATTTTAGGGTATGACTTACCAAATACCGGGCATTATTAGTTCTTATAATAGAATAAATATCGTTGGCTTGTATCCATTTAATTTCATTAGGGTTAATTTTTTCCAATCTATTTTTAACCTTAAAGAAAACGCCCTCTTTTTTTGGGTTTATTTCTCTAATATGCTCATAATCAAATTGCTCTTTTAATAAATTAAAGTCAATTTCATCGTTTTTAAATGTTATTTCGTAGGTAGCCATAATCTTATAAAATGTAATAGCTAATAAACTGAATAGGTTAAAGTTAATGCAAATAATAATTAAGCACTAAATTAACTGCACATATCTGAACGGATAAGACGAAAGTAAGTACATGAGCAATTTTAAATTACCAATTATGAAATAATAAATTTTTAATTATCAATACTTTATCATAGAAATAATTTATGTTTAATTCTATCCTAACACTTAAACTTATGAATTTAATGTAACTTTACAGTAAACGAATACAGCAAAACACCAAATTTTAGCTATGGGCAAGCGCATTGTTTTTTTCTTTTACTATTTCCTTTTTTGGGTACTTTATTTTGTTCTAACTAAGGTAGTATTTTTACTTTACCACAGTGGCAATTCATTTGAATATACCTGGTTCAATTGGCTTCAGACTATTTATTATGGTCTTTCAATGGATTTTTCTGCCTCGGCTACACTTTGTATAATTCCTGCATTTATGCTGCTTTTTACAACGCATATAAGAGGGGGGAGAGTGAGTAGCGTTGTCATTAATATATATACATCTATCTTGCTCTTGGTACTTTCTGCCTTGCTTGTGCTCGATATGGAATTGTATCAGCAGAACGAGGGGCGTATTCAACAAGCAATTCTTGCTGCTTTTAATAATACCGATTCAATAAGTTTTCTTGCAGGTTTAGAAATGACAAATTGGGTAAAAAATATCATTGTATTTTTATTAATCTGTGTAGTATTTATAGCGTATTATTTTGAATCGGTAGGAGCCATCATTGCCTACTTTAAAAAGGCAAATATATTAGCTGTTTTTTTTCTGCTATTACTGGCAGCAGGATTATATTTTCCTATAAAATATGGAATTAAAATAGTGCCTTTAAATTCTAATATCTCGCATTCGGAAAGTCGTTTTTTAAACGATGCCACCTTAAACCCTTCTTGGGAGTTGGGCAAAGCTATTTTTGATGGTTTTAATGAAAATCCATAATACCCAAAAAATGCCTTACAAGGCAGATTAAGGTACAAAAACTAAGAATTAAACAACGGGATAAGGTAAACCGATACTAAGTTTTTATACAAAATGAATTTTTCTTTTTGCGACATAGTTGCACGAAAGAAAGAATATAGGTATTTTTGCCGCACATTCGCTTTCATCACTTAAAAAATGCATAAGCTATCATCGGCTATTGTTCACCAAACAGAAAATGAAAAGAAGTTCCCATAAAATTAACCTTGATGCCTTAGGAGTTTCCGCCTCTACAATCTGCCTCATTCACTGTTTAGCAACGCCAATTTTGGTGTCTATTTCTCCTTTATTAGGAACTGCGCTGCTAGAAAATGAGCTGTACGAAGGGGCTTTCATTGCTGCGAGCGTATTTATAGGAATTGCCTCATTAAATGTAGGTTACAAAAATACCCATAAACGTAAAAGTCCATTTTTGTATCTGTTAGTGGCAATTATATTTTTCATAATAGGGTTTATAGAACACGATTTAGTGTGGTCAATGGCGTTGCACTCTATGGGTAGTATTTCATTGGCTGCAGCCCACATTGTAAATTGGAAAATGGGAAAGGAACGAAAAATATGCCCCGCATAGTTTTCTAAAAAAATCTCCATTTTAATGATAACAAAAGCATTAAAAACCATATTAATTATACCAGTTAGGTTTTACCAATGGTTTATTTCTCCTATGTTACCCTCGGCATGTAGGCACACACCTACATGCTCGCATTACATGGTAGAGGCCATAGAAGAGTGGGGGCCATTAAAAGGTTTGCTACTTGGTTTAAAACGCATTGGTAGATGCAATCCTTGGGGGACTTCGGGTTACGACCCAGTTCCTAAGAAAGAAAAATAGAAATAGATATGTAATCCTTAATCTTAATTTTGTAAATTAGGAGGGCAAAGGTCTTTCTTATGAAAGGAGGGTGTTAAATTGTGAATGCCATTAATGCCATTGTGGCGCGGATAAGTCTTTAGTTCGTATTTTGATTTTCAATGATTTTCAATGATTTGAAAATTGTTCGTTAACTCATGTTTTATACCACCACAAAAGGAAGATTTATATTACAAATACTCAAAATAAATTATTCTAAGATATTTTTCCAATTATTCACCAAAATAATTTGTGCTATAATTAATAGAAATTTGTTTTAGTTTTTATGAAAAAGCCCTGTAAGATAGTATTAATAATGATATTATGAGTCAAGAAAAAGCAATCGTAATTATTAAAAGAAACAGGCAGCGAATCACTGAACAAAGAGTGGCTTTGCTAACGCTTTTAATGGACTCTCCTAAAGCCTGTTCCCAGTCGGAAATTGAAGAAAAACTCTCTTATTTAATGGATAGAGCTACGATGTATCGGTCGCTCAATACCTTTATTGACTTAGGGATTATCTCAAAATTACGTGATTACAAAGGGCATCCCATGTATATCTTTAATGCAGAAAACCACTCTGAAGAGTGCCTGCATCCGCATCTTAAATGCAAGGAATGCGATTCTGTAGAGTGCTTGCCAGCCTTTCCTAACGAATATGTTAATAGCCTCGAAAAATACAACATTAAAGACCTACAAATTGTGCTTGAAGGCGTTTGTTCTAATTGTAACCCCGATAGTGATAGTTAAGCCTGCCAGTTTATTCGCTAGTATTAAGTTGTGAGTGCTACCGTAGTGCAAATAATTTTTTAGCCAGCCTTTTGGTTATCAACAAGCTAAAAATGATTTATCAGCCACTGCTTTACCCTACCGTTTGCATTAATAAACAACAAAGAAATTTTCTTGTTTGTGACCCACAGATAGCCTACTGTAAAGCATCAATTTAAAATTGAATATTTACATATTACATATTCTATACAAAATATATTTGGTTAAGGAAGAGTGAATAAATAAATTGTTACTGATTGAAGTTTATTTTGATGTGTACAAACAAGGGAAAGAAGCACTCGATGCGGCCAATATTACCATCCCATTCCCTCAGGTAGATGTGCCTTTGGATAAATAAAATTTAATTTTATAAAAAAAAGTATTTCTTATGCTGAAAAATCACTTAGGGAATACTTTTTTATGGGTTTATTCACACTGCTAGATATTTTGGGTTAAGTTGATGGTGAGGATACCACCAAATCAATTAATTTTAATTAACATTTTACGTTACCTGCCAGAATAGTTTTTCCATGGGGAATAGATGTTGGCCAATGAAAAATTTCCGACTTATTGGGAATTAAAATACTAACCAAAAAATCACCCGCACTATGGTGGCACTCACAACTTGACACTATTTATTACAAAAAAACTCCGATTAATTAAATATAATAAGTAGTTGAGAATTTATTTGATTGCCATTCCTTATTTCAATAAGAAAAGAATTTAACATTGTTACTGCAAGAACTAAACTTTACTTTCAAATCACGTAATGCCCTGCTACTTTTGCACCGCAAAAAATTTCTGAAATAACTCATCTTTACTATGCCAAAAAGAGAAGACATTAAAAGCATCCTAATTATTGGTAGTGG
>CAZFQW010000101.1:279-9050 GCA_964521225.1 uncultured Roseobacteraceae bacterium | reverse complement strand
GGCGAAGGCTACTCCTGCAATATTTCCTGTACCAACCGTACCGGAAAGCGCCGTTGCCAATGCCTGAAAGTGAGAAGTATCGCCTTCGTCGCCATCTTTATCGTACTTTCCTCGCACAATTCTGAGCGCATGCCCAAAGTAGCGAATTTGCGGAAATTTGAGATAGATAGTAAAAAACAACCCAGTTAAAAGAAGTAGGTAAACAAACCAATCCGAACCACCAATATATCCGTCGATAGTTGCTAAAATGTTGTTGAGTTCTTGCATTGTATTAAGAGTAATTTTAGATATTTTGCTAGTAGATGAACTGCAAATTAAGAGATTTTTAAATAAATGATATTATCATAGTCGCAAAACAGCACTGAAACAAAAAAAGCTGACCCAAGAGCCAGCTTCTTTTAGATAAATTCATTTTATTGCCCGTAACCCGGATTCTGAACCATATTTGGGTTCACATCCATTTCTTCAATTGGAATTGGAAGGACGAAGCGGTCGTTCGGATAAGCAATGTTGCAAACGGTAGAAGTACAGTCGTCTCTTACAATACCTTGTTTGTTTCTGGTAGCGTCTAAAACACCGTGTCCTTCAAAAGCCAACTCAATTCTTCTTTCTTTAAGAATTTCAGCAATTAACGCCTCTCCAGTTGCAGTTACCGCCGCCGCTGCTGAGTTTGCTCTTTGCCTAATGGTATTAAGGTCTTCTTGCGCACCCGCTGCATTACCAGATTTAGCCCTTGCCTCTGCTCTGTTTAAATAGACTTCGGCAAGCCTTATTACCGGAATATTTTCTGTATTGATAATAGAACCCGACGTAGGGAACTTGTTCACTCTCAAGTTGCCATAGATACCTCCAAGATTTGCGTCTTGGGCAAACATGGTTTTTCTTACATCGCCATCTGCCATCATGTCGAGCAAATCGGTAGCAGGAAGGTAATCGCCATAACCGGTTTCTCTGTACATTCCGCCAAGGTGGTCGGAGCCAGGGTTATCCACTTGGTTGAAAACAATTTCTAAAATAGCCTCAGAAGTATTGCCATCTGCAAATTGTGTTGGGTAGTTTGCCGCCGAAATTAGGGAGTATTTGCCGCTATTAATTACCTGTGTAGCCATTTGCTCTGCGTTGGCATAATCTTCCATGTAAAGATATACTCTTGACAACAAAGCTTGCGCTGCTTCTTTGGAGAATCTGCCCGAACCGTTACCAGCATTCATTAAAGAAATTCCTTGTTGGAAATCGCTGATAATTTGCGAGTAAACTTCTGCTACTGTACTCCTAGCGGGCTTTGAAGAAACGTCGAAATCGAGCACAATAGGTACACCTAAGTGCGAACCTCCTGAGGTGAAAGTATAATGTTGCCCAAATATTTTAACAAGGTCGAAATATGCCAAGGCTCTCATAGCATACGCTTCTCCTTTGATTTGATTTACCTGCGATTCTACACTAGCGGAAGGAGCTTCATAAATAGAATTGATAATGCGATTGGCAATCCCAATACCTTCGTACACTTCTGCCCAAATTTCTTCGGGGATGAAGTCTTGAGGGCTCCCGCTGTACTCTGCCCATTCTTTGGCTCGGTTAGCACTCGCATTTTGCTTAACATCTTCGCCCATTACATCGGGAACGAGTAAAATGTATCTGCCGTACCAATCGGAGTTTTGCATTTGGTTGTAGCCCCCCACAATAGCGGCTTGGTAGTCGCCTAACGATTGAAAGAAACGGTCGTCGGCAATAGATTGTAATGGCGATAAATCTAGGAAATCTTCCTTGCACGAAGTGCCCACCAGCATGAGAACTGTGAATAGACACGATATATATATTTTTTTCATAATTAATTTCTTTTAATGAGTTCTAAAAAAGTTAATAATAGCCCCCTTACAGCCCTATATTCACCCCAAAAGAAATTGTTTTCGGGATAGGTGTTTTTGTGTCGTAAAAGCCACTTATAGTTTGCTCTGGATCAAAGTGAAGGTTGTCGTCAGCAGTCCAAGTGAAATAATTATTCAAACTTGTGTAAACTCTTAAAGAGCGCATTTTGAGTTTCTCTGTAATTGTTGCAGGGAAATCGTAGGCAAAATTAACGGTTCTTAAACGGATGAAATCACCTTTAAATAGGTATCTCGAAGAGTTTCGTGTGTTTGAAGCGCTGCGGTTACCCCAAGCAAACTGCGGGAACAATGCTTGGTCGCCGGGTTGTTGCCAGCGGTTTTCAAAAGCCCACTTAGAGGTGCTTCGTGGCGTGAAACGTCCGTCGCCATGGATTACCCAACCGGGGCCGTCGTAAACGTAATTACCAATTTGATAGTTAATTTGCGTATTTAAAGAGAATCCTTTGTACGCCATATTGATGTTAAAACCGCCAAAGAAGTCAGGAGTAGCACTTTTGCCGTCGTAGAAGCGAGCGGCATCGTTAATACTGCTAGTTGTCTCTGTCTTCGTTTCGTCGGTATACCAAAGTGGCGCCCCATTGTCAGGGTTTACACCTGCCCAACCAAACAAGAAATACTCTTGGAAATCGCGGCCTTGCTCTCTACGTTTTGTACCATCTACAAAAGGTTCTGGCAAATCGGTAATTTCATTTTTGAGGAAGGTAATGTTACCCCCAACATTTAAGGAAAAATCACCCTTATCTAAAATGTCAGCATTTAAACTCAATTCGATGCCGCTGTTTTGCATATCGCCCACATTTTGGCTTACGTTTCTGAAACCTGTAGTGTAAGAGATGGGTCTATCCAAAATCAAATCGCTTGAAGTTCTTACGAAATACTCTACCGTACCGCTTATTTTATTGTTAAGCACTGCGAAGTCTAAACCAACGTTGAAGTTTTCTTGCGATTCCCAAGTTAATAATGGGTTTGCCACTTGCGTTGGTGCTGCTCCCGGAGAGCCGTCGTAATCGGGTGTAAAGCCATAAAGCCCTGCCCAATCGAAGTTGCCGATGCCCGCATTTCCGGTTACACCAATACTAGCACGTAGTTTTAAGTTGTTGATGAAAGAAACGCCGTCCATAAAAGCTTCTTCGGTAATGTTATAGCCACCACCTACCGACCAAAAAGTACCCCAACGCTTATCGGGGCCAAAGCGAGAAGAGCCATCCCGGCGAAACGAAGCCGAAGCGTAGTATTTCCCCTTGTAGTCGTAGTTTACTCTGGCAAAGTAAGAGTTAAACCCAAATTCGGTTCTTGAACTTGTGGCAACAGTGGGGTTTGCAGCACTTTGTAGGGTTCTTAAATCGGGATGAGGCCAACCTTCTGCTTGTGCTTCTACGGCATCGGTCAATATTTTTTGTGCCTCGTAGCCTATTAAGGTATTAAAGTTATGGACATCGTTGAACGTTTTATTGTAGCTCAAGGTCTGAGTTCCCAACCAGTTAATTTGGTCGGTTCTTGCCTCGTTTCCAAAACCACCGATATTTCTGCCGTCGCCATATCTTCCGTTTTCAAAGATAAACTCGTCAATATTTAATATTTGGAAACTCCAAGCCGATTTAAAGTTCAAACCATCAATGATTTTATAATCGAACGATAAATTATCAATCAGCGTGGTTTGCTCTAACTCACGGGTGTTGTCGTACAATTGTCCCACAGGGTTATTTCCTCCCATAAAGAAAGAAGCGTGGTCGCCGTAGTATCTACCTTGCTCATCGAACACCGGAATTGAAGGTGCTAACAGATAAGCCAAGTAAAAAGGGGCTTCCCAAGCTGTGCCATCGGTAATCCCTCTTTGCTTAGAGTAAGCAATGTTAATATTATTAGATACCGTCAGCTTATCGGTTAGTTTCGCTTTAATATTTGCTCTTGAAGAGTAACGTTCAAATTTATTTTCTTTGGTTGTACCCTCTTGGTTAAAATAACTTCCCGAGAGGAAATAAGTAAAGTCATCGTTTCCACCTTGTGCGCTTAAATCGTACTGTTGTGTTACCCCAATTTGCGATATTTCTTCTAACCAATTGGTATTTGCTCTTTCTGGGAACTGACGGTTAAATAAATCTTGGGCTTCTTGCAACGTATGCGTGCCAGCGTTTACTCTGCCTTCAATGTAAAGCTCTTCGTATTGGGCTCCGTTTAGGGGTTGCAATAAATTGTTAAAAGCAAAATCTGAAAATCCTACCTGTGTTTTTAGGTCGATTTTGGCTTTGCCCGAAGCACCACTTTTAGTTGTAATTAATACCACGCCGTTCGCCCCTCTTGAACCATAAATAGCTGTAGAAGCAGCATCTTTTAATACTGTGATGTTTTGAATATCGTTCGGGTTTAACGAAGCTAATACATTGGAACTAGTGCCACCATTACTAAAATCGGTCTGAGAAATACTGCCCGAAGAAACGGGAATACCATCAATTACATACAAAGGTTCGTTCGATGCATTAATAGAACCAATCCCCCTTACACGCACTGAAATCCCTGCACCGGGTGCACCATCGGTTGATACCACTTGAAGCCCCGGAGAGTTTCCTTGTAATGCCGATTGGAAAGTCGCTGAAGGTAGCTGCTCTAGTTTTTCAGCACCAATTACTCCTACAGAACCCGTTAATTCCTCCATTCTTTGCGTACCATAACCTACCACCACCACTTCGGTGAGTTGGTTATAATCTGGCTCTAAATTGATGCTGATATTTGTTTGAGTACTTACTGTTACTTCTGTTGCTTTGTAGCCTACATAACTAAAACGCAGAATTGCCTCGTTATTAGGCACATTAATTTTGAATGTACCATCAATGCCTGTGATAGTACCTACTGACGTTCCTTTTACAAGAACGTTTACGCCCGGTAGCGATGCACCATCTTCGGAAGATAGCACTGTACCTGTTACTGCTCTTTCTTGCCCAAATGCAAATTGTGCCATTGCAATAAGGCAAAAGAGGGATACTAGTAGTCTTTTTTTCATGTTTTTAATATTAAATTAAACTGGATTTAAAATTCAATTTAATTGGCAGAACGCTATGTTGCAATACGAGAAGATTACATAGTATGATTTAAAGGTAATTTCCCCCATCATAGGTGAGAAAAATAGCTAATAATTGCCACCCAAAAAGAATTATTTATTGATTTTTGTACAAATCTCAAAATATTATTCTGACTTTTGGGCGTAACACAAATAACTAAGCACTACTATCGCTTGCGAGTTGTTAATTTATTTGAATGAATACAAAAAAAAATCTAAAAAACTGATTATCAAATTTTTAAAACCACATTACTTCAATTTTACCCCCGTGCCATTTTCGTTGGCGTAGGCGATGATTCCTTCTTTAATTGTTACCCCAAAAGCAATGTCGTTTTCTAATAAAAGTGCGCCGTCCATATCTACATAATCTAACAGGGGCAGTAAATGAGCAATTGCCGAAATCCCTACCGACGACTCGGTCATGCAACCCACCATCACTTTCATGTTGCGTTCTCTTGCCTGCCGAATCATTCTGAGTGCGGGCGTTAAGCCACCACATTTGGTGAGTTTAATATTTATTCCGTGAAATTTCCCATAGCATTGTGCCACATCGTTTTCCTCAATACAACTTTCGTCGGCAATGAGGGGCAATACCGCTTGCTGAAAAACGGCTTCCATTTCTCCCATTTTATTAGCAGGGAGAGGCTGCTCAATAAACTCTACTCCTACGTTTTTAAATTCTTCGGAAAGCTGAATAGTTTGCGCTGCCGACCAAGCGCAGTTGGCATCTACCCTAAAGGTAGCCTCGGTTTCTTCTCTCAGAGATTTAATGATTTCTAAATCGTGGTCAGTTCCGAGCTTTATCTTATACAAAGGCCAAGGCATTTCACGGATTCTCGCCCTCATCGTTTCAATTTCACCAATCCCTATTGTGTAGTTGGTCAGTGGGTTTTTCTTCGGATTCAATTTCCAAAGTTGGTACAAGGGCAAACCTTGTTTGCGGGCGTGTAAATCCCAAAAAGCCATATCTAAAGCGCAGTGTGCGAAAGAATTATTTTTCAAATAAGGGTGCATTTTTGCCCAAAATGCTTCCGGCTGTTCTGTGGATGCCCTTTCTATAATTGGTTTTAATTCGTTCAAATCTTTTAAAACTTCTTCTACCCCTACATGATAATATTTATTTACTGCCGCTTCGCCGTATCCGCTCAATGTGCCCTCTCTTAGTTCCACAATTACAGTCTCTTGGAAATCGCGCGACCACCGCGATATGGTAAATGTATGTTTCAGTTTTAATTGGAAGGTATGCAAAATTAATTTCATTGTTGTGCGCCCTTACACGGGCTTATTATAGGGTGTTAAAAAAGTGTTTTATGGAGCGTTTAAAAACAAATGTATTGTGAAACAGGTCATTTTTGCATACTATCTACCATAAAAATTTAAATGCTCTTACTATGAAATACTACTCTTCTTTTTTAACACTTTTCATTTGGGGGATTTCTACAGTGTTCGCTCAGGAAAATCCTACACAAACCGACCAAAGAATCTACGACATTGTAGAAGCCGTTTCTGCGGAAAGGCTCGAAAAAGACATCGAAAAGCTAGCGGATTTTGGCACAAGAAGTACTCTTTCCGATACCGTTTCGGAAACAAGAGGAATTGGCGCGGCAAGGAGATGGATTAAAGCCGAATTTGAAAAAATCTCTCAGAAATGTAACAATTGCTTGGAAGTTTTTTACCAAGGCGGCTTGGTGAAAGGGGGCGAAAGTGGCAGGATTCCTACCGATACCTATGTGGTAAATGTGGTGGCAATCCAGAGGGGCAAGCTGCACCCCAACCGCTACATTATCATGTCGGGCGATATCGACTCTAGGGCTACGGATGTTTTAAATGGCGAAATTGATGCCCCCGGTGCCAACGATAACGCCACAGGAATGGCAGGGGCGTTAGAGGCTGCACGGGTACTTTCAAAATATGAGTTCCCCACAAGCATTATCTATGTAGGCTTATCGGGCGAAGAACAGGGCTTGTTCGGAGGAAAATTCTTAGCAGAACATGCCAAAGAGAAAGGGTGGGATATTATTGGGGTAATCAATAATGATATGATTGGCAACATTGAGGGGGTAGATGGTGTAATTGACAATTCCTCTTTCCGCATATTTTCTGAACCGGTATCCGTTACCATTACCGACCAAGAACGGAGAAGAATGCGTTTCTATGGGGGCGAAATAGATGGCGTTTCGAGGCAACTAGCTCGCTATATACACAAGATGACGACCCATTACATGACCAACCTACAGCCTAAAATGATCTATCGCCTAGATCGCTTCGGCAGAGGTGGACACCACAGACCTTTTAACGACGCAGGCTTTGCCGGTGTGCGCATTATGGAAACACACGAAAACTACACTCGCCAACATCAAGACATCCGCGAAGAAAACGGCATTAAATACGGCGATGTAATTGAGGGCGTTCACTTCGACTATTGTAAAAAGCTAACCGCTGTTAACGCAATTACAATGGCGGGTTTGGCTTGGGCACCTATGCAGCCGCTCGACGTTAAAATTGGGGGTGCCGTGCAGCCTTCAACCACTTTGGCTTGGACCCAACCCAAAGACGAAAATATAGCAGGCTATAAAATTTACTGGAGAGAAACTACTTCGCCGCAGTGGGAATATTCTCGCTATGTGGGTAATGTTGCTGAGTTTACGCTAGAAAACTTAGTGATTGATAACTACCTCTTCGGTGTAAGCACCGTAGGCAAAAATGGGCATGAAAGCGTGGTGGTGTTCCCCAGTGGTTTAATTCCGAGGAATAGATAAGCAGACTTGCCACTTTGAATATTTAAAAAAGCCAACCGATGCATTGCGCACGGTTGGCCTTTTTAGGTGGGCTAGGCAAAAAAAATTACCGTTTCTTATATCGGTAAAACCTCGCAGGGATACTTTGGTACTCCTCGCTCAAGGTAAAAAAGCTATCGCCTGCTTTACTCCAAGCAATTGCCTCGCCTTGTGGTTCTCTTAAGTAAGGGATGCGCACACAATCGGTAATGAGTAACTTGGCAATACTTTCATTTCCTTTTCGCTTCCAATAAAACACCTCGTCGTAGGTTTTTAATAACACTTCTTTTCCATCGGCAGAAATATCGCCGGCTACCGTATTTCTGAAAGGCAATTCGCCTTTTTCTACCAATATATTCACAGTATCTTTCGAGTAAGGATACTTCAATTCAAATATTTTAGAAAATTTTTCTCGTTTAGAAACCACTATGATGTCTCTCGTAAGAGGGTCTATCAATAAAGATTCTGCATCTCTAGCCTTTTCGGGGTAGGCAAACCGAATCGTTTCAATGTCGGTAATGTAGATTTCAGTTTCGCCATTTTCTAAGAAGGGTTCGGCAAAGCGATAGATGTATTTATCTTCATAGACTTCTCTATTATCGCCCGTTTCGGCTATGTAAATGTAGGCGATGCTATCTTCTACATTGAGGGCAATATCTTCCCAATCTCTCGCTTCTATGTTTTCGAGGTAAACGGTTGCTAACGTTTCTCCATCGGTACTTATCAGGAAAATTCTAGGGGCATCGCCGCTGTCGTTGTGTGCCCAAAAAGCATTATTATGGTGCCAACTTGCGGTAATTCCAGAAGCTTCATCAATTGCCTTATCTTTTAGTAGAGGCAATGCTTCTGCATTTTCAAAAGTGAGTGAATCCATGGGTACGTTCGTGGTTTTTACTTTTTTGTAAGTTGGCTCACAGGCGGCTAAAAGTATTAAAAACCAAAGGATTGAATGGACTTTATGTAGGTTGAACATGAAATGATAAAGGTTTTACGAATTGCAATTTTATTTAAAACGCTTGCAGTTTCCTCGTTAAAAATGCTTACTGTAACGCC
>CAZFQW010000101.1:0-269 GCA_964521225.1 uncultured Roseobacteraceae bacterium | reverse complement strand
AAGCTATCACGAAATTTTTAAACTGCGCACCAATTATCTGTTTATTTTGCACTTGGCATCTGTACTCAAAACAGCTCCTTCGGGTGCTTATTATTGTATTTGTAAACAGTAAAAGTTGACCTGTAGCCTTTTTCTGTTAAGTACCTGTTAAACCACATCCCCCCCCTTAAACCTTCAGAGTGTTTGATCGTCTTAGAGGCAATCAAAATCTTAATTTAGTTATGAAAAAATCAATAATTCTATTCAGTTTATTTACCGCAATTGCCAGT